>CAYMND010000380.1:0-3221 GCA_964391685.1 uncultured Clostridia bacterium
ATAGGATTTCCAGGAAATTACTCCGCCCCACCACTGATGAGAGAGCTCGTGAACCAGGTTGTCCTTGTTGATCTCGCTGAACACAACCGGGCTGTCGGTTTTAATCCGATGAAGCAGGATGGAATCGTCCCGGAACAAGGTCTGTACGACATTGAAGTCAACCAGGCCGGGATTGCTGACTCCCCCGTACTTTTTCCCCCGATTCAGCAACAGATTCAGTTCGGAAATGGGCAGAAGCGGGTAATGATCCAGTAGAAATGCGAAGAGGTCTTGAATCTCTCCCTTCCTGAAATATTCGCGTATGTTCAGGTCCTTGGCTGCGTACAGATTGACAGGGATCTTCCCCGGAATCTTTTCTCTCAGTTCGAAATCCCCGCAAACCAGGGCCAGATCCTTCAGTCCGTCGCTTTCGAACACCGATTTGATCAATCCCTTGTCGATTCGGGTCGAGGTCATCACCCCCGACACCAGGCACATCATATCCTGCGGATGTGAAATAAAAACCCGGCTTTTGAAAAAATCCAGACCGGGATTGGGATAGAACGACCGATCCCGGCTGAGCAACAGGAAATAATCCACCGGGTGCCGGATCAGACCGTAATGGGGATTTCGAAACCGTTGTTCGAGATCGCTTCGACTCAGGAGCCGCCCGGCATAAGATACGTTCACTTCCTTTATTTTCTCTCCCACCAAGTGATAAACATCATCCAGGATGTAAGAGGGGTGCTCGTGTTCGTCGGTATTCGCCTTGACCAGAAGGCCTTCGGCCAGATCGAAGTACTTGTGGCCGCTTTCCTCCTCGAACCGCAATTTACCCGAACCGGCAATATAGCCGGTGTGCGGGTTGAAATGGAGTTTCAAGTTCATGGATTCCAACTCGTTCCCCGAGTCCCCCGACAACTTGAGTCCCTCGTCGGCGTTGTAAAAAAGCAGAAAAACATTGCCCGGCGTTCGAAACAGCGTCGTGTCCGGTATTGCAGACGGATTGTAAACAAACCGGAAGCGGACCTTTCCGTCCGGCGCATTGAAATGAACGGCCCTGAAATCATCCTGAAACGGTAAAAACCAAGTCTCGTTCAGTAACGGTATCTCGTGTCCCCAATCCTCTTTCAACCGATCGAACACCGTGCGCGCTTCCTCCGGAAGCTGTTCGGCGGATACGGCCGTCTGCGCTTGGGGCAGATCGAGCAGCTCGGGAGGCAATATCAGCCCGGCCGACTGTATGCTGACGCGAAATTCATCGCTGCCGGTCTGATTCAACAGTGTCAGCTTCTCTTCCTCGTCTTTCGGCTGGGTGAAAAACTCACTTTCACCGATATAGATGAAAAAATTTCCCATCGGCTGCGCCCGGAAAACAGTTCCGTCCTTGAGCAGAATTCGACCGTCTCCCATGTCCACCCGCCGATTCCTGACTGCATAGGGGATGAATCGGTCGACGAACTTCAGTGAAGAGATCCCTTTCCGAACGACCAATCCCGACAATTTGCCCTCTTTCAACAGAAAAAAGACCTTTCCGATCTCAGCCGATTCGTCGAAACGGGCAAAGTAGGTCAGCTGCTCCTCGCTGTCAACCGTCATGGCCAACGCCCTTGCCTCGGTGAAGTAGGACGACACATTGAGATGACTGGAATCGACGCACATCTCCGCCAATCCCTGCCATTTTTTCTCTTGCACCAGATTTTTTACGAGTTGCACTGAATCGTCGGCGGGAAATCCGGAAGCCAGCGGGAACAGGACTAAGAAGGTAAAAAAGAGTATTTTCTTTATCACAATGTAGTAATTATATTTTTTACAGAAACTTTTTTAAACTGCCTCGGTAAAGAACCTCTTCGAATTTCAAGCCACTCGTCACAAACCGCCGGGATTCCATCCCTGCCCGCCAGGCGGAGAAAACCGGCGAAACGGTCCGATAAAGAACCTTTTCAGAAGCCATGAATGAGAACATTTCATCCCACGCTATGAGCACCCAATCCTCTCACCCCTCAAACCTCCCGATTTTCATTTGAAAATGAAACCCGTTTCCATTATATAATCATCTTACATATGCAGAGAGGTGTAGAATGTTCAAACCGAAAGAGATGGCCAAACAGTTGACTTGGGCAACTATTGTTCTGCTCATGACATTGATATCCGGCTCATGTTCCACCGCAAAACGCCCTGCCGCAGACGTGGAGGCAGACACCTTTCTGTCCGAGGTCCGCTACATTATCACCAGACAGGAGAGAAAACAATTCAAGAACCTGCCACCGGAGGAACGGTCAGCCTTCATCGAAGAATTCTGGAAAGTTCGGGATCCCGACCCGGAAACCGAGGAGAACGAGTACAAGGAAGAGTATTACCACCGGATCGAGCAAGCCAACAACCTTTTCAGGGACACGTCGCAAGGCTGGTTGAGCGATCGCGGCCGCATCTTCATCCTGATCGGCGAACCCGACCGGCGTGACGTCTATCCGAGAGGCTACACCTTTTACGGACCTCCCATCGAAATCTGGTACTACGGTTTCTTCACCATTCTTTTCGTCGACGAGCACTGGGACGGTTCCTACACCCTCGACAGCAGCAGTGTCCAGAAGCTCAATGCCATCAACATGGCCCAGATGCACCTCAAACATGAAGGGATCGGAGAGAATCCCAAGGATTTCAAGTTCGGCCTGACCTTCGAAAAAAGGGATGGTCAGATTTTTCTGATCGCCAGCGTTCCCTATTCCACCATCTCCTTTACAGAAAATGAATCGAAAAAACGCTACACCGCCCGCCTCGCTTATTCCCTGAACATCACGGACAACAAGGGACGCATTGTGTCCGAGCGCAAAGACAAGATCGACATCGACATCTCCACAGAGGAACTTTTAAGTGAAAACGGGGCCTACAAGGCCGAGTTTCCCCTCGATTTGAATCCCGGTCGCTATCGGGCCGTCCTCTACCTCCAGAATGAAAGTGATCGGCGCAAGCGGGGTGTTTCCCTGACATTCAAGATAAAATAACCGATTTTTTCCTTGAACAGACTCATGGGAAAATCTTCCCTATAAGGGCCAAAGGTATTTTTTCCCTCTACCACAACTGATTTTGACCTCCTTAAAATGATTCCATACAACTTTTAGGAGGTTTTTATGACAAGTTTTCTCAAGAAAGCTTCACTGCTGAGCCTCTGTCTCCTGCTGGCAGCAGGCGGACTGATGGCCCAGTCGACCACCGGAAAAATCATGGGAACCATTTTATTG
>CAYMND010000381.1:0-3213 GCA_964391685.1 uncultured Clostridia bacterium
AGAAACTCGGGGCCGGGGGGATGGGGGAAGTCTACCTCTGCTTCGATGAGCGGTTGAGCCGAAATGTGGCCATGAAACGGATTTCTGCCGAAAAAGGGGACAACGAATCCAGGGCCCGTTTCCTGCGCGAAGCCAGGGTGGCTTCACAGCTCGATCACGGCAATATATGCCCTATTTACGAAATCTACGAGGAGGGGGATGACCAGTACATCGTCATGCAGTACGTCGATGGTGTGACTCTGGATACCATCCGCAGGCATCAGCAGCTGAATTTCAACCAGGTGATCGATATCGCTTTACAGGTTTGTCAGGGAATGCAGGCGGCCCATGAGAAAGGGGTGATTCACCGGGATATCAAGGCGGCAAACATCATGATCGACCGTCAGGGGCGGGTCAAGATACTCGATTTTGGTCTGGCCAAGCTTCATCATCATCAGTTCATCCAGACCGGAGGTGAAACGGTCCCCATGACCGAGAAGGGCATGGTCATCGGCACGGTGACGCACATGTCGCCGGAGCAGGCAAAAGGAGAGGAACTCGATGAACGGACCGATATCTTCTCTTTTGGTGTCGTTCTGTTCGAATTGCTCGAAGGAGGCAACCCCTTCTGGTGCCGTGACAACATCACCACTCTATACAACATCATTCACCAGGATCCTCCCTTTTCCGAAGCGATCCCCCAGCCGTTGCGTCAAGTTGTGGCCGGCTGCCTGGAGAAGAACCGCAAAAAACGGATCGCTTCTTTTTCCGCATTGTCCAATCGGCTCGAAGAATGCCGGGCGAATCTCCGTCGGGAGGAATCGCTTCCGGCACATACTGAAATACTCAGCGGTGACGAAGTTGAGGTCATCAAAAAAGCGGTCGGCTCCTCCGATGGAAACAGAGATTTAAAGGATGTTGTCTATCGGATCAACCGTTTCAAGGCGACCACCAGCCCGGTTTCCTCGATCAGAAGACGGAAAGTGTGGCTGCTTCTTCTGGCAGCCGTTTTTTGTTTGGCCTTGATCTTTTGGCTGACGGTATTTTCCCGTTCCCGTTCCGTACCGGTCGTTCCGGATACATCCAAACCGACATTGGTTCTGGTGAACAGTTTCCGGATAGACGGTTCGGCCTCCGAACGCGGGGAGATCCTGGGGGAACTGGTTTCCTATGTACTGAATCATTATCCGGGTGTGTCAGCGGTCATGCCCGGCTGGTTCGGAGCCGGTTCACCGGTTCTTTCGCAGTTGCAGAGTCAAAATGCCCTTTCGGGTGGAGAGTTCGGTGGGCTGTACGTTTTGGATGGCCAGGTTCTGCCCGGGAAAGAATACATCGATCTCGACGCTCAGCTGCAGGAACGGGGAAAGCCCGACGATCCCATGAAAGTGACCCTGAAAGGCTTGGGAACGACATCGTTGATCGATCACCAGGTAAAGACCCTTTGTGAACGGATCGCCCGTCGGATTCTGGGGGATTCCTCCCCGGCTCTGGTGACGCACATCGATCTGCCGATGCTGTTTGGCAGCGATTGGGAGGGAATAACTCGCTACTTCCAGGCGTTGAAGCTGTACCGCCGCCTCGAATATGCGCGTGCCGATGAAATACTCAAGAGAATCTCCTTCATGCCGCCGGCACGCTACCTGCTGGCGGAGATCGCTTTTTTCAACGGAGACAACACACAAGCTGTGGAACTGGTAAGCAAGGAAAAGCCCATGCTGGACCAGTATCCTCTCCAGCTTGAGCTTCTCTTCCGTTCCCTGGATCATCGGCTGAAGTCCGAACCCGATCTGGAGGCCGATCTGCTCCGGAATTTGGTGACCCGTTATCCCCTGGACAAGACGGTCCAGTATCGATTGGGGGAGGCTTATTTTCATACCGGCAACGCCGCGGAAGCCATACCTTGTTACCTTGCGGCCTTGGAACTCGACGAGGTCTTTCCCCCGGCCTTGAACCATCTGGCATACTGCTATGCATATCAGGGACTTCACGACCAGGCTTTTGTATATTTTGAGAAATATCATCAGCTGGACCGTTCGATCAATTCGTTCGATTCCTTCGGTGACGGTTACTTCTATGCCGGAGATCTCGATACCTCCATCGCTTTCAAGGAGTCAGCCCTGGCTGACAAGCCGAAAGATATTCCTTGGGCTCTCCTGACTCTGGCCGATATCCATGTTCTCAAGGGAAATTATGCCCGGGCGGAAGAAGCGGCGAACAACTATGCCGCTCTGGCTCCCGGAGACAGTAAGATCATGTGCGAATCGCTGGTAAAGAAAGCCTGGGCTCTGATGGTGCAGGGCAAGGACGAAGAGGCGCTGAGACTGCTGGACGAAGCCCTTCTTCTTTATCCGAAAAAGCCTGACGGAAACGGAGGCAGTCAAGCTCTATGGCAGGACGATCTGACGATGCTGGGGGAGCCATGGCGGGAAATCCATTGGCTCAGGGGTTGGGCTTCGATTCGTTTGGATAAGAACGGGCAGGCGGAACAAGAATTGGCCCGGATGGAAAAAATCGGAGAGAAGTATCATTTAGGCCCGGAACGGTTCACCGCCATTTTGAAATACACCCGACACCTGCGAGCCATGATCGAAGCGGCAGCGGGAAACGAGGATGAAGCCATCGAAGAAGTGAAAGGGATTCTCGATTACGGTGCTCGGCTGAATTACTGGATCACGTATTACAATCAGTCTTTTTTTCATTGTGAACTGATTCGTCTGCTGATTCGCAGGGAGAGGTATGACGAAGCGGCTCGGGAAATCGAGAAGGCGGCAGCGTTCAATCCACGATATCCGCCGCTTCTTTGGCTGCGTCTGCGTCTCGCTGATAGAACCGGGGAAGGTGCGGAATCCGCCGGGCGCCTGCTTCGGGATGTCCTGGGGCAGAACGCCGCAATGAAACCGCCATCGATTCTGGAATAAATCCCTTTATAACATTTTTGTTTTTTTTTACCAAGCCGTATTGACTCTGGGAACCGATTCAAGGTAAAAAATCTGATCCAAATAGAATTCGGCAGGATTTGACAAAACATGACCACACAACAATGGATTGTCGCAGGAGTTGTTTTTTACATGCTGATCATGGTCGGTATCGGCTACTGGGCCAGCCGCAAGGTCAAGAACACCAAGGATTTCATCGTTGCGGGGGGACAGATCGGCTGGTTTCTGTCCTTCGGCTCCATTTTCGCCACCTGGTTCGGTGCCGGCGACATGAAGCCCGCGCCGGGAACCTGGGGTT
>CAYMND010000382.1:0-3208 GCA_964391685.1 uncultured Clostridia bacterium
GTTGAAGAATTGGGTTCAGCATTTCCTGATGGACGATCTTGACGCAGCTGAGCTGCACAAGAAGCTGCTCGATTGGTTCAATACTCATATTTCCGGCAGCGACATGGAATACGTGCCATTTCTGGAAAACAGCAAGATCTAGGCTATTCAATCAGACTCTTTGATTTTCTTCAATCCACAGGTTACAATGGCAGTTCAAATTGTCTGGAGTTAGGAGGTTACTTCATGCAGAAAAGAGTTTTTCATTCAGGATCGTACATCCTGTTTCTGTTGGTGTTTTTCATGGTCGGTACCTTGTTCCCCTGTACCAATATCCTTGTCAGTAAAGGAGCTTCCAAAGACGGATCAACCATGATCTCCTATGCGGCTGACTCCCATACATTGTACGGTGAACTCTACTATACACCGGCATCTTTGCATCTGGATGGTGAAATGCTGGAAGTGTACGAATGGGATACCGGAAAGTATCTGTGCACAATTCCTCAAATCCGTCAGACCTTTTCGGTCGTGGGCAATATCAACGAATATCAGGTGGCAATCGGTGAAACCACCTACGGCGGGCGCCATGAACTCCATAATCCGGAAGGAAAAATGGATTATGGAAGCATGATGTATATTGCCTTGCAGCGATCACAAAACGCTCGCGAAGCCATATCCGTAATGACAGGTCTTGCCGAGGAGTACGGCTACTGCAGTGAAGGTGAGTCTTTTTCCGTTTCGGACAAGAATGAAGTCTGGATCCTGGAAGTAATCGGCAAGGGACCCGGTGTCAAGGGGGTTCTCTGGGTAGCCAGAAGAGTTCCCGAAGGCTATATTTGCGCTCACGCCAATCAGGCCCGTATCCGACAGTTTCCTCTGAATGATCCCAAAAACTGCCTGTATGGCAAGGACGTCATCACGTTTGCAAGGGATAAAGGATGGTTTTCCGGGAAAGATGAGGATTTCAGCTTTGCCGACACCTATGCTCCAGTCGATTTCGGTGCACTTCGGTTCTGTGAAGCTCGTGTATGGAGTGTTTTCAACCGTGCGGCCAAGTCCTTGAACCTGTCCCCGGCCTGGGTAATGGGAGATCTGAATGCCGAAAAGCTTCCCCTTTGGATAAAACCGGACCAGAAACTCTCTGTTCGTGATGTTCAGGAACTGATGCGAGACCATTATACCGGAACTCCCATGGATATGACCCTGGATATCGGAGCCGGTCCGTACAAAGCACCATACCGTTGGCGTCCGATGACATGGGAGGTCGACGGCCAGAACGGATTTCATGAACGGGCCATTTCCACACAACAGACCGGTTTCTCCTTCGTAACCCAGAGCCGGTCCAGTTTGCCCGATCCCATCGGAGGGATAATATGGTTTGGTGTGGATGACACCTACATGACCGTATATGTTCCCATGTATTGCGGAATCCGGGAAGCACCGAAGGCCTATGCCGTGGGAACCGGAAATTTCAACAGTTTCAGCTGGGATTCAGCCTTCTGGGTGTTCAACTTTGTATCAAATTATGCCTATTCTCGCTTCAGTGACATGATTGCCGATATTCAAAAAACACAGCGACTTCTGGAAGGTAATTTCGAAGCAATGCAGGTTTCAGTCGAACAGGAAGCGAAAGCTCTTTATTCAGTATCTCCTGAAAGAGCCAGAGTGTACCTGACTGAGTACAGCGCCGGACTGGCTAAAGAAACTGTAAAAAATTGGCGTAAATTGGGAGAATATCTAATATATAAATATCTAGATGGAAATCCAAAGGATGAATTCGGCAAACCGACACATCCACCATATCCCAAAACCTGGTACAAACAGATACTTGAAACTACCGGTGATCGGTATAAGGCGCCAGGCGAGAAAAAATAGGGAATTATTGATCCGGGGGAAGTCATCGGCTTCCCCCCGGAGTTCTTTGGAGATGTAAGAAGAAAAATGAGCGTTGAGAAGGACGATTTATGTAACGACTCCTTGTTTCAAACTCTTTTGCACTCCTCTTCTTCTCTGATCGTTATCCTGAATGGTGAGTTTGAGATAACTGCGCTCAATCCGGCGGCATGCAGTCTGCTCGGTAATTCGCAAGTCGATCTGGAAGGTCAGAACATCCTCGCCGTTCTGCCTCAGCAGGGGCGGGATGTTATCCGTGCTCATTTAATGGTGGTGCAGCGTTCCCAACAATCGCATCATTTTCAACTTCTGTTGGAAGAACGTCTTTTCACGACGTCATTACATCCGGTAATATCGGGAGAGGAATTGATCGCTGTTGTCATTGTGGCCGATGATGAAACCGAGCAGAAACGGATGGAAGACGATTTGTTTCTTTCCAACCAGATATTGTCGACTGTACAGCATCCCATGGCCATTTTGGATGATCAGGAAAATTTCAGAAGAGTCAACGATGCATTTATTTCAGTTTTTTCTCCCGGGAGAAGTGACCTGGAAAATGTAAAGTTCAGCGACATAGTCTTCAATGAGAAATATGGAGAAATAATCAGTCAGCAATTCAAAGAGGCAAAAAAAGGAAGTTCAATAGACTCTCAGAGTTGGTACACTCTGCCTAATTTGGGAGAGCGGTTTTTGCGCATTCACATCTATCCTCTTTTCAGTGGCCGCCAGACAATCTCCGGGCTGGTCTTTCATGCCATGGACCTGACAGAAATGAAGTTGATGGAGGAAAAGCTTCATCAACTTTCCATCACCGATACATTGACAGGGTTGTTCAATCGGAATCACTTTCAGACATTGTCGGAAACTGAAATGTCCCGTTCAGCACGCTACGGGATTCCTTTGTCATTTATCATGTTCGATATCGATCATTTCAAACGCATCAACGATACCTACGGACATGACAATGGTGATGTAGTCCTGAAGGCGATTGCCGATTTGGTTCGCAGAAAAGTCCGAGACACCGATTCGTTGTTCCGTTGGGGGGGAGAAGAATTTATTCTGATGCTGCCGCACACGACCAGCAATGAAGCGGTCGTATTGGCAGAACGCATTCGTTTGGATATCGAACAAATTGTCCATGAGGGAATTGGGAAAGTTACCTGTAGTTTTGGGGTTACGGCCTATCGGGGGCGTGAACCAGGTCAGGTGCTGTTCAACCGACTCGACGGACTTTTGTACGAAAGCAAAAACAGCGGTCGCAACCGTGTGACTGCAGAATAGCCCCCGGGTGCCAGGCAACCAAACCGTTTTTCCCCTTGACATTACGGTTTCGCTG
>CAYMND010000383.1:0-3200 GCA_964391685.1 uncultured Clostridia bacterium
GATCAGCATCAGGATGAAATCCCAGACGCCCCAGCCCAGTATGACGGATCCATAGGGATAATGTGAACGATCCGGATCGAACTTCCATTGTAAAACGAGAGTCACGACCCAAATCGACGGGCATAACACCAGCAAAATCCTGATCAGCCTCAGAACTCTGTTCACTTTTTGGTTTGTTTTCACATCCATCATCATCCTCCTCGTCCGAAAGATTAATGCAACACTTTTTGTTTGTCAATATGTTTTTATAGTTTTTCTATAATTTATTAAAGTTTTCCATTAACTCAGCCTATTCAAAAAGGGAGGACGGTGGCCTACAATTCAATATTTTCCTGACACAAAAAAAGACTGTTCCTGTCGGAGTTCTGCTCCAATGGGCATAGAAACAGGGACGACACATAAGCCCATGGTCACGAAAAGAGTACTGCCGAAGAAGCCAATGTGGTATATTTTATTTTTCAGGAGCAAACATGTCGAAAAGCAGGGTTTTTTCAATCACAGCATTCATCTTCAGTGTTGCATCATTCTTTTCCCTCCCTGCCGCCAGTGACCGGATAACGATATCGGGCGATGCCGACGTAATCCTTCGGATCCATAAGGAGATGCTGGCCGCGCACCTCAATAACGACGCCGCAGCCATCCTCGGTCCCGAAGACGACATCATTGTGGTCGCCGGACACGGCGAATTCTCCAGGGTTTCCAAAGTGCAGCGGATTCCTCTGTTCGAAAAGTATATGAAGCAGACCCGGTTCAGTGAATACCGGGACCTCGTTCCACCGGTGGTCCGGATCTCGGATGACGGCAGCATGGGTTGGCTCATCGCCCAGGTGCATGTGGTCGGCGAGGATTTCAGCGAAGGAGATGAAGGCAAACCTTTCGATCTGACCTGGGCCTGGATCGAACTCTACGAGAAACGGGACCACCGCTGGATCCGCATCGGCGAGGTCTCCAGTTTCAAGCACAATCCGAATGAGAAATAAAAAAAAGATATTACCCCAATCGAAGTTCCCACATTTCCTGTGACCCGCAAGAAAAGTAGGTCAATGCTCCTGATCGTGAAAAACGACATCCTGCACTCTGCCGTCAACGATGATCAAATCAAAAGAGTCATATTTTATAATCGTCTTTTCCCCTTCCTCAACAAGTTCCCCGGGTTCCACAAACATGCGGAAGACTTCTTCGGTCGGAGTCCCCAAAGAAACATCCACCCGGCGGTTTCAGAAGTCTCGATGGCCGGTCGGCGGCCCGGTCAACTCGAAAACCTGTAGGGCCTCCTCTTCGTTCAGGTAGTAGAGTCGCTTCCCGTAGAACTGAATCCGTTGCTCCGGATAGAAGAAATCCCAGTAGCTCCATCCACCGAAATCCTGCGGCCAATCCAGTTCCCTGACCAGGCTCCCGTCGAGACCGACAATCAGGATCCGGTCCCGCTTCAACAGAGCCAATCGCCCGTCCCAGGGAATCGCCCCCATGAAATTCTCCTTGCTCTTGGGAAATTCCACGTATCGTTCGATATCCCTGGCAATTTTCTCCGAATTGACTTCCTTCATCTGCCGGAAAAAATCGCAACGATCCGCCTGGCTGACCGGTTCAGCCCTCAACTCAAAAGAAAACGGAACAGCAACGAATTGCCCTCCTTTCCAGAGATAAAAAGTCTTCTCCCGGGCCGCCAAGATCACCGCCTCACCTGTTTCCATCTGGTTGAACAGCTTGCGATTGGGGTACGGCCGAACCAGGTAGGGAACCCGAACCCTGGACTCGGGATTGTGCTGCACCGTATCGTCCTCGACCGAAAAGAGAATTTTTTGATCGGACAAGCGCTGGATCCTGAAATGGTATTCCCCCTGGTTTTGGGATTCTCGCTGAATCAAGCAGCGGGTGACGCAGCAAAGCTCACCGTCAACGGTCAGCAGACCGTGAATCGCCCCCCGACCGTTGATTTCCAGCCGGTTTTCCCGGATTAACCGGCCGAAGTGATCGAAATACACCAGTTTTTTTGCCAGATCCGCCACTGCCACCTGCTCCCCTGAGATCAGAAAATCCACCAGGTGTTTCAACTCCCCTGGGCCTTCACCGCTGCTGCAGAATGTTGCCAGGAGCCGTCCGTCCAGTTGAAAGACGCGCATCCGATTCTTTCTGTCGCTGACGAAGAATTTACCGTCGACCATTTTAATGCGGTTGACAGGAACGATCGTTTCCAGGGTGATAAGCCCGACTTGTCGGAAACAGAATCCAGCCGGTTTTTCCGGTATTGCACCGTTCTCACCCACACCGATTTGTTCGTTCTTTCGGCCGCATCCTAGGAGTAAAAACAACATCAGCCATCCGATGCCGGCTCTCTTGTGCATCTCGTCCCTCCCAAAAAATGAGTCTAACAGTTCCGGCATCCAAGATCAAAGTGAAGCAAAAAGTGCCTGTCCCTGTCGGAGTTTCCCTGATCATCCTGAAAGCAGAATGGATCTTCCCCCCGACAGTTGCCGGAAACGGAATTTCATTAAATCGGGAATCGGGATTCGGAGGGATGCAACTCGTGCTCCGCAACCTGAAGAAACAGGACCCACGTCTACCTCGTGTTTTTCAGCAGAATTCTCCGGACCAGAGACGGAGAATGAAATCCCGCCAGGGAATAATTTCGATTTCATTTCTCAGAAAGCGGGGCTGTCGCTCCAAGCAGACGATTACCGCCTTCTTGATCGGACCGTCCCTCAACAAGGCTTCCATCCCTTTACAATCCACCTGGTGAACCCGATCCGACGTCATGACCTCTACGGCCAGTTCCTTGTCGCCAACGATGAAATCCACTTCCCGTCCGGTTGAAGTTCGCCAGAATGAGATGGGAAGTTCCGGATTGCGATAGGCTTGGTATGCCTTGAGTTCCATCAGGATAAACTGCTCGAAGGAATGGCCGAAGGTAGGACTTCCAATCAGAGGCTGCTGCCTGGCCAGATAATTGGTCAAACCGACGTCAAACAGATAGAACTTCTCGGTACTGATCATACGGCGATCCTTCGACTTCGTCCATGCCGGAATGCGATATCCAAGGTACGTGTCCTCGAGAATCTCGAAGTACGTGCGGACCACCTTATGTGACACACCGGTCTCCCTGGCGATATTAACGTAGTTCACCAGAGAGCTTGAAGTCAAGGCCGCGACCCGGAGAAAATCACTGAAAGCCGGTATATTCGGTGTCATCGCTTCGGCGA
>CAYMND010000384.1:0-3196 GCA_964391685.1 uncultured Clostridia bacterium
CAGGGATTCCGGAGTCGGGATCTCTTTCATCGCAATCGTGACGGACTCAAGGTGCCCCCACAGACTGTCGATGCGGACACAAGTCGGCTGTATCTCGGTGTCGATCTCCAGTATTTTTCGGGTTTCTCGGATCATTTTTTCTTCTTCTCCGGGAATAGTAGGGACAGCGTTCCCGGCGATCCGCAGGTGGGAGAGTCCGGGGTAACCGGCTCCGGAAACCGACTGGTATGTGGAAACGACGATCTCCTCGATGACCAGGGGCGTGAGCGGGGCCAGTGCGGTGACCAGACCGGTGGTGGAACAGTTGGCGTTGGTGATGACGAACCCTTTACCGGGGAATCCTTGCGCTTCGATCCAGGGAAGATGGCCTGGATTGACATCGGGGATGAGAATGGGGACGTTCTCCTGATAGCGCATGGCGCTGGCGTTGGAAAAGACACAGAAGCCGAAATCCGCCAGACGGGGCTCGATTTCCGCGGCTGCAGAAGCGGGCAGAGCGGAAAAGACGATCCGGATGCCGGACTTCTTCAGCTTGCTGATGTCCAGTGCTTCCACGGTCAGGCCGGAGATTTCCGGGGGCATTTCCATGGGCAGCACCCAATTGACGGATGCTTTGTATGAAGCTGTTTTTCTTTCGGCCGATGCCATGAGCAGGACGGGCCTGAAAAAAGGATGGCGGGCCAGAAAGTACATGAATGCCTGACCGACGACGCCGGTTGCCCCGAGAAGGGCCACCTCTATTGTTTTTTTGGGAAAATCTTTTTCTAGCATGCTGCCTCCAGCAACATCAATCCTGTTGCCTTGAAATATATGGGGATTGGATGAACGAAAAACCGGACGATTCAACCGCGCCGGGGTTCCGGCTCGGTCAGGGCATTCGTTTTGACATGACGGACCTCCTGTACCTATGTCCGCTCCGGTGATCCGGGTCGGAAACCGCCGATACCACCTTATCGCCTGGGCGACAGGTTGGTGAGGGTCATTGGACGGCGATCGCCCTCGCCTCGTCTTCATAGCTTACAGAAGCTTTGAAGAAGCAGGGTGATGATATCATGCAGATCGGCTGTATGTCAAGGAATATCAACGTTTTTCGGGAATTTCGAACGATGTTATTCAGCTTGTCGTTCCTCTGAAATTTTACAAAGACCGCAAGCCGGATCGGTTTATTTTATTCAGTCGATTCAGGGATTATCTACGGGGGCAGTCGCTATCTGCCCCCGTAAATAAAGGAGGTTAATACCGTTTCACTTCCCTCGAACCGGGTTCGCGGGGGTGAGTCGAGCTTCTCAATTACTTAGACGGTTGTTCGGTGCAAAATGTTTCACCGGATTGCTGTATTTCACCCCATTGGTTTTGCAGTTCGGATCATTTTGTAGCGTATGGAAAATGACAATCGGATTTGTTATCATCATTTCATGAGGTCTTCGCCCCCGCTGCCGCTTGTTCGTCTGCAAAGGGAGGCCAAGACGCTCGGTTGTATCATCCGCCTTTACTGCAAGGCTCATCACTGCCATACAGATGTTCATTGCCTCGATTGCGTCGCTCTGGAAGCGTACGCCCTAGAGCGTCTCAGACAATGCCCGTACGGAAGCGCAAAACCGGTCTGTTCCATTTGCCCGAGGCACTGCTACCGTCAGCAGGAGCGGGAAGCCATCCGCCGGGTGATGCGCTATGCCGGTCCCAGGATGTTCTGGCGCCATCCTGTGCTCAGCGGCTGTCATCTCCTTCATCGCATCCGCAGTCGCTTCCGAACGATCCCTGTAGCCGAGGTGCCCGCACTGCAGCAGAAAAGTCATGAGTGAACCGATCGATAGCGTTTGTTCCATCTGCGCCCGTATCCAGGCCATAGAGACGGGAAGGCATCCGCGCTTCATTGCCGAACTCGGCAGCGGTTACGCCTGTCTGGGGGACCACCAATTATATCCCGGATATTCTCTCTTTCTATGCAAAGAGCATGTTCGGGAGATTCCGGAACTGGCAGATGATCACTGCCGGCTCTTTCTCTGGGAAATGAGCCGCTTGGCCGAGGCGGTCATCGCCGCCTGCAGGCCCCGGAAACTCAATTACGAGATGCTGGGCAACCAGGACGCCCACCTGCACTGGCATCTGTTTCCCCGCTATTCCCACGACCCCCATCCGCTCAGGCCTGTCTGGCCGGATATCGAGGACTACACCCGTCTTCATCCCACCGCTCCGCTGGGGATCGACCCGGTCCTGCATCCCGATGATGAAGTCATGAAACATCGCATCCTCGAACAACTGAACCGCAGTGACTTGTCTCTGGTCCGAACCTTTCAAGATATGAAATGAAAATTTCATTGATTGTGATTGCCGGTCTCTGTCTTCTCCAGACCGTCCCGGTCCGCGCCCAGGCGGTGGGGAACCCGCAGAACTGGTGCCGAAACGGGATCTTTCCCGGTGAACCGGTTCATTTCCGGCTGGCCGTGATTGTCGGTATGGATGGCGAACGGATTCATTTTTACGACGATACGGGAGAAAATTGTCCCGGTGGGGAGAGCTGCCGCTTGAAGATCTACGTCATCCCGGGGGACGTGGTGATCGTAACTCACAGCTTCGGGGAATGGGCCTGCTGCTGGTATCAACCGAAACAGGGGGACGAGACCGTCGGCTGGATCCGCTGGGAACGGCTCAAGTTCAAGGATGAAAACAAAAACCCCGGGCTGGAAGCGTGGGTCGGTGAATGGGCCCAATACGATACCGTCATCCGGATTGCGCCGAATCCTGAACGGGGCATCCTGGATGTCGACGGCAATGCGGTCTGGCACGGTTTTAGGGAAAACACCCATGTCGGCCGGTTCGAGGGAAGCGCGATGCCGCAGGGTGATATTCTGATCATTTCGGAGGGGAGCGGCGACGAATGGAATTGTTCCGTCAGGATCCAGCTCCTGGGCCGGTTTCTGATCGTTTCCGACAACTTCAAGTGCGGCGGAGCCAACGTCACCTTCGCCGGAGTCTATCAGCGAAGATCAAGGTAACCGGCGCGGGGAAACGCCTTCGGCGGTGATGCGGACCGGCTCGATGAATCCCTTTTCGTCGAAGGTCATGCGGTCGATACAGACCACCCTGTGATTGCGGTCGGTTTCGCCCAGGGGTCGCCGGTGGTAGACGATGTACCAGCCGTCGCTTCCCTCGACATGGATGACCGAATGGTGACCGGCTCCGGTGGCTACGTTCG
>CAYMND010000385.1:0-3194 GCA_964391685.1 uncultured Clostridia bacterium
CTACCTGGGTTATCCCCGCCCGGAGAATCCACTGCTGCTGAAGTTCAACCATCCATCCTTCGTCAGTTTACTCCCCCTGATCCATCCGCCATACCTTCTTTGCCGGACTTTGTTCATGAACAAAAACGAACGCTTCGACTAGGAACACCGCAAAATGTCCGACGAAAACAACCCCTTCCGACTGCTGAAGGAAGCCCTGGCCCGCAGGAAGCCCCAGGGTGAACAGTTGCCCCTGGCACAAACCACCCCGGCATCGAAGAGAGACCTGATCGAACTGATCAGACAGTCGATCAAAGACCGCTGGAAGCTGGGCGTTGGTGCCGTAGCCATCCTGATCGTCACCACCCTGTCCGCTCTGCCGATTCCACTGATCAGCCAGTACCTGATCGACAGGGTACTGCTGGCCAAGGAGCTGAGTTATCTGGCTCTGGCGTTGGGGCTCCTGATCGCCCTGAAACTGATCGGACAGGGAGGATCGATATGGCAACGATTTCTGTTCATTCGCTTCGAAGAGGGAGTGCGGCTGCAAATCCAGCATCAGTTGATCGAGCGGACTCTCCGGCTGCCCAAGTCCTTCTTCGATCAAAGCAGCGTAGGCTATCTGCTCAGCCGCATTCAAGGGGACAGTCAAGGACTCCGATTCTTCTTCTCCCAGACTTTGGTCGGAGGAATGACCGCCCTGATCAATCTCATCGGCGGCAGCTTCATTCTTCTGCACCTGCACCTGACCATGGGACTGATCACCCTCGGTACCTTTCCCTTTTTCTTCCTGACGGTTCATTTCTTCGCCAAACGGTTTCACATCCTTTCACACCACTCTATGGAGGCCGGAGCTTCCATATTCCGCTCTTTATCCCAGCAGCTGCAACGGGTCCCTCTGCTGAAGGCCTTCGCCAGGGAAAAGGAGTCGGCCAATGAAATGGATCGGCTCAATCGTCAGGCAACCCGTCTGATATACGAGCAGACTGCCCTCGGCAGTGCCGCAGGCCTGGCCATCGGGATCTTTCCCGATCTCGTCCGTCTGCTGGTCTACGCCTGGGGAGGGTACCTGATCATCAAGGGCCGCTGGACTCTGGGTTCCCTCCTGGCCTTCCGTACCAGCCTCAACATGGTGTTCGGCCCCATCAGCATGCTGGGCAACCTGCAGAATCAGTACCAGGCTGCCAAAGCTTCATTTCTGCGAATCGCCGCCCTGTACAGCATCAGCCCGGAAGAAACCGATCGGGGATTGGAAATCGACCACATCCGCGGCCCCATCGTCTGGGACAGTGTCAGCTTCGCCTACGACCCGGACAAGCCGGTTCTCAAAGAGATCGGCTGCCGGATCGAACCGGGGGAGCGTCTGGCCATCGTGGGTACCAGCGGTGTCGGTAAAACCACCTTTATATCTCTTCTCATGGGATTCTACAAACCGAACCTCGGACAGATCAGCATCAACGACCGTCCGATTCAGGACTACAGACTCGACCAGCTGCGGTTGCGTTTCGCCTGGGTATCGCAGCAGGTGCACCTCCTGGAGGGCTCCATTCTGGACAACCTCAGCCGTTTCTATCCCGACAGCAGCCGGGAGGAGATCGAGACCGCCTGCAAAAGAGCGAGCCTGCACGATGAGATCCTCGCCTTTCCCCAGGGGTACGACACGCCGGTAGGGGAAAATGGCATCCGGCTGTCTGCAGGTCAGCAGCAGAGATTGAGCCTGGCACGTGCCCTGCTCAGCGATGCAGATGTCTTTCTACTGGACGAATTCACCTCGGCCCTGGATTCACAGAATGCACTGGCCGTCCTCGACACACTGGGAGAGCGTCTGGCCGAAAAAACCGTCCTGGTCATCACCCATTCAGCCCGGGTGGCCGAGAAAATGGACCGGGTGTTTTTTCTCGACGATAACCGGCTCAGAGCCATCGGTACCCACCGGGAACTGCTGGAGAACCTGGAGCCGTATCGAAGAGTGCTGCAGCAGTGATGTGAGTGTGGTAAAGAGGAGAAAGTGGACATTATGGACGGGGGATTTGTGGACAGAGTGGACGGAATGGACGGGAAGAATTGTCAGCATTCATGAAATTACCTTGAATACCAGGGACCATAGGGATATAAGAGACGTAAAGAACAAAGAAAAAAGGCGATCTGAATATAGTAGATTACCTTAACCGGTTCTTAAAAACTCTCAGTCTTCCTCTGTTCTCAAAAAAGTGCCGATCCATCCAGACTGTTCATTTTGTCCACTCCATCTTCTCCCCTCTTCCGATAATGCTCCAGCGAGAGTTCCCGCAAGATTCCGGCACTGTATTCGGGAGTGATATCCCGCTGCGGTTCGGCCAGGAGCTCATAACCCACCATGAATTTCTTGATGGTCGATGAACGCAGCAGGGGCGGATAAAAATGCATGTGCCAGTGCCACTCCGGATGAGATCGGCCGTCACTGGGTGCCTGATGGATCCCGGATGAATAAGGGAACGAAGTTTCAAACAGATTATCGTATTTGACCGTAACCGCCCGAATGGCCTCGGCGAAATCCTGTTTGTCTTTCTGCCTCAGATCAAGAAGTGTAGCCATTGGCCGACGGGGAATCACCAGGGTCTCGAAAGGCCAGAAAGCCCAGAAAGGGACCAGAACAACAAAATTTTCATTTTCCCAGACGATGCGTTCACAGCTTTCGAGTTCCAGAAGCAGGTAATCGGCCAGCAGGCTTCGCGAGGTCCGGCGGAAATGAGCCGCGAAATGTCGACACTCTTTGCTCAGGTCCGCGGGCAGAGAGGACTGGGCCCAGATCTGACAGTGGGGATGGGGATTGCTGTTGCCCATCATCGCCCCTTTGTTTTCGAAAATCTGAATCGATCGGATCCGCCTGTTGCTAGACAATTGTTCGAATTCCCTCTGCCAGGCTTCGATCACCCCTTCGATGGACGGTACGTTCATCTCCGCCAGAGTCAGATCGTGCCGCGGCGAGAAATTGACCACCCTACAGATCCCCATTTCACTACGGGCCACCAGCAGGTTCTTCCGATTGAAACCGGCCCGGGATGATTCCGGAAGCAGAGCCGGAAAATCGTTGGTGAAGGCAAAAGTGTCTTTATAGTCCGGATTGCGCTCGCCATTGGCCCGGACATTGCCCGGACAGAGGTAGCAGTCGGGATCGTAGGCGGGTCGCGTTTCCCGATCGGGTCGGGACATCTCCCCCTGCCAGGGGCGCCGGG
>CAYMND010000386.1:0-3191 GCA_964391685.1 uncultured Clostridia bacterium
TCCCGGCTCACCGAAATGGCTGCAGTTTCGGTACCGTCAGCCTGAGGCCAGCTCGGAGATGTCTGAAAAACCGGCGGTCAGACCGCTTTCCGCTGCCAAAACACCGAATTCACGCATCCCCGGATTGTCGATGACCAGGGATCCGGTATCGAGACGGATCAGTTCCCGGCGCACGGTGGTGTGGCGCCCCTCGCCGGTTTTACTGACTTCTCCGGTGAGCAAGGCCTCATTGCCGAGCAGTTGATTGATCAGGGTGCTCTTGCCCACCCCGGACGAACCGACGAAGCAGTAGGTCCTGCCGGGAAGCATCGATTCCCTTAGCGAGGCCAGACCTTCCCGGGTCACGTTGCTGACGGTCAGGATCGGGACTTCGATACCGGCTGAACGGATCTTTTCCTTCTGCTCCGCCAGGAGATCCGGGGGCACCAGGTCTGTCTTGGTGAGCAGGACGACCGCCTCGGCGCCTCCGTCCGTGACCATCACCAGATAGCGTTCCAGGCGCCTGAGGTTGAAGTCGAAATGGCAGGACTGGACGATGACCACCGTATCCACATTGGCGGCGATCATCTGGTATCCGATGCCGCTCCCCGGAGATTTCCTGCGCAGTGAGGTCTTTCTGGCCAGGATCTCCCGGATCACCGCCACACCTTCGGGTGAAAGCCTTTCCAGAAAGACCCAGTCGCCCACGCAAGGCAGTTCATGGGGAAGACGTTCGCTCTGCAGGAAAGAACCGGCCAGCACGCCTCTGAAAGAGCCTTCCTGATTCACGAGCAGCAACCGCCCCCGGTCCACGGCCGCCACCCGGGCGATACTCCGTGTTTCCGGATGCCCCAGTCGGGATTCGAACCAGTCGTCCCAACCCCATTCTTTCAGATCATTGCGAAAAAGTTCCATTGATTCGTACCTGCTTTCAGAATTCCCTGTAATGCATGAATCTGCCCCGATTACCGACTTTCACTGCAGCGGCGGGAGGCGGATCTTGAATTTCTTGAGGGATCCTTCGTCATCGGGTCCTTCCGTGAACATCACCAGGCTGTCTCCCTGGATATCCCAGGCGTTCTCGTTGAATTCCATTCCATCGGGCATGTCCAGGACACAGCGGTATAAATATGTTCCTTCGGCGGAAAAGAGGTCGAACTCCCGCCGCTGCCGGTTTTCGTATTCGGGCAGCATCACCAGAATGCCGCTGTCACGAAGGATCTTGATTTTGTTGAAATAAGGCCCCTGGTCCGGGATCCCCCGGATGAGCTGCTCCAGCATGGATTTGGTGACCGGAGCCCCGTTGACTTTGAGGCGGGAGTAACGGCCCAGTTTGTAGGCCTCGGGGATGGTGGGGCGATTGCGGTTTTGAATTTCGAATGAAGACACAATCTTTCCGTCGCTGTCGGCAATGAACAACTTGTACTGCTCGCTCTGTCCGAAAACGATGCGGCCGGAACGGGATGCGGTGTAGATGCCGGTGACCATGTTGGCGTCGCGGACCCGCAAACGCAGTCCGCCTCCTTCGGCCATCAGTCTGGCCGGCGCGGACATTTTTTTCAGGAGAACCTTGGATTGGTCCTGGACATTGTACAGGAAGAGGGATTGGCTGTTTTCCTCTTCCAGGCTGTAGAGCAGCAGAGTTTCGCTGACGACGCCCTCTCCTTCCCCCGGGGACTGGACGGTGTTGCGGAATTTCCCGTTCTGGTCAAAAATCTGATACCGCTGGGTGTCGTTGACGGCCAGGGTGTCGGCAGTGGCTTTCATGTCCCAGGCGAACTTGAATTCACCCGGACCTTCTCCCTTCCGGCCGAAGGAGAACAGGTGTTTCCCCGCCGGATCGAAGGCGTGAACGCAGCTGGACTGATCATCGTAATAGAAAATCCGACCGTTTTCGGCGACGGCCGTAAATCCGTTCGGAGGCAGAATGTCCTCTCCGGCTTCCGATACGCTCCAGACAAGAGCCGGATTGAAATTCCACGTTCCTTTTTGAGCCGGATCCCGGTTCACCACCGGATTCTGGGAAAAAACGGATGACGACATACCGAACAGACATGCAACGATTATTCCAGGAATTCCTTTTCCAGCCGTTTTTTTCATCTGAAACCTCCCGAATTCAACTGATGTATTGGCATTACTATGCAAACCTGTACGAGTGTTGTTTTCATGATCCTGTTATGAAACCATTCTATCCTGTTTCAATATATAGTACGAATGGCATTGCCCATAGGGTTACGAAGAAATACCTTTTTTGCTTTATTCGTGAAGAACTCCGTCCATTGAAGACAACCGAAACAGTAAAATTAGAATTATTTGGAAGCGGGGTGACGGTTGGAATTGTTTTTTGTCTGATGGGGAATCATATTAGGGACAGCGAAGATGTGAAAGGAGGTGTCGCATGAAAGCGGGACTGCTGTTGACCGGCAACGGTGCCTTGATCTATCTGACATCTCACAAGACCTTCATGGATGACCGCCTGATCCGGAAATTCGAGAACAAGGGAATCACCAAGTTCATGGCCTTCGAAATCCCCGTTGAAGAAGCGAAAAAAAGGTATGCCGGACATTTCGACGTGGTGGTGCAGGATCTCCACGAAACCGACGATCTGCGGATTCTGGATTACGAAGGCGGCCGGGCCTTCCGGATGTTTTCCTTCTCGGAGCTGGGCAAGGCCTTCACCTATGAGAAACCCGGACCGGAGTAGCCTTACCTGATTCTCTTCATCCGCCGAAACAATTCACTGTATTTGCTGAACCCATGGATCCATTTTGATTGCGGCAGAGCTCTTCCAGCCGGATGACCATCTGATCCAGCCGGTTCAACGCGTTCAGGACCGGCTCGGGGGTTTCCAGGTCGATGCCCGCTTCCCGCAGGATATCCATGACCGGTCGGCTGCCACCGGCTTTGAGAAAATTCATGTAGCGCCGGACCGCAGGCTCGCCTTCCCGTTCGATGGCGTCCAGGAAGGCCAGGGAGACCACCGAGCCGACGACGTAGTAGTAACTCTGATACGGGGCGAAAAAGAGATTGGGGTGATTCCACCGATGCATCATGAAGTCGTCCACCACCATGATGCTCCTTTCGTGACCGTGGTAATGGCGGTACAGCCCGAGGTATTTTTCATTCAACCAGGACGGGGAGAGGGTGCCGCCGTCTTCCACATGCCGATGGCAGGCGAGCTGAAATTCGGCGTTCATGGAGCAGGTGAAGAG
>CAYMND010000387.1:0-3166 GCA_964391685.1 uncultured Clostridia bacterium
CCACCGTGAAATGGACTCCATTGGCTTAGAAAAGGATCGAAACCGAAAGACATGGCGCTGGCGGTTGTCGTTTCTCCTTCCAATACCGGTAATTTTGCTACCATCGCTTCGGTTGGGCTCTGCTGTGTCGATCCTCCGAAGGGCATATGTACCGTAGCAGCACCGATCGTATTGTCGAACCTTTCGTTCAACCCCTGCAGGCTGCAGACATTGAGATCGGATAACGTGTTCAACCAGGAATCCTTGATCTCGTTTTCTTCTTGCACAGAAATTGGATCAAAGAACCCTTTTCGGGAATCGGGAGAAACAACCTGTACGGTCGAATGCTGTTGAACGCCGCTGCTGTCGATAAACGCACGGGAAAGATCCGCGATGTACTTGCCGCGCCACTTCATGCGCAAGCGGGCTTGATCTGTAACATGGGCAATGACATTGGCTTCAAGGTTTTCCGAATCGGCAAGAGCCATAACGGCCGCAACATCACCTTCGGATACCACGATGGCCATTCGTTCCTGGGATTCTGAGACAGCCAATTCCGTTCCGTCAAGACCATCATATTTTTTGGGGACTTTATCCAGGTCGATCTCCAAGCCGGCAGCCAGTTCACCCACCGCCACAGACACCCCTCCTGCACCGAAATCGTTGCTTTTCTTGACCAATCGAGTAAAAGCCGGATTCCGAAACAGACGCTGCAACTTGCGTTCTTCCAAAGGATTGCCCTTTTGAACTTCGGATCCGGCTGTTTCCAGAGAACTTTCAGTATGCGTTTTCGAAGAACCGGTTGCGCCTCCGATTCCATCACGGCCTGTGCGGCCTCCAAGGAGAATAATACAGTCTCCAGGAGAAGGCTCCTCTCGACGAACCATTTCCTGGGGAACCGCACCGATTACCGCCCCCACTTCCATTCGCTTGGCCACATACCCGGGATGATAGTACTCGTGGACCAAACCGGTTGAAAGTCCGATTTGGTTTCCATACGCACTATAGCCCGCTGCGGCCTCTCGGGTTATCTTCCGCTGTGGAAGTTTTCCCGGCAATGTTTCAGCCAATGTCTGACGCGGATCGGCGGCTCCGGTTATTCGCATCGCCTGATAAACATAACTTCTTCCGGAAAGTGGATCCCGAATTGCACCACCCAGACATGTAGCCGCGCCTCCGAACGGTTCGATCTCAGTTGGATGATTGTGGGTTTCATTTTTGAACATGACAAGCCAGGGTTCGACATGTCCATTGACTTCTACCGGACGAACGATACTACATGCATTGATTTCGCCGGACTCTTCCAGATCGTTCAACAGCCCCTTGCTTTTACAGAATTTTGCACTGAAAGTGGCCAATCGCATCAGGGTAAGTTCCTGTTCCGGATCGAAAAATTGTTTGGCAGACTCTGTAAAGTCTTTCCAGGCATTTCGTATCGGATCGCTGTATTGACCTTCATCGATTTCCACCTGATCAATAATCGTCGTGAATGTGGTGTGGCGACAGTGGTCGGACCAGTATGTATCCAGAAGACGAAGTTCGGCAAGGGTTGGGTCGCGATTTTCCTCCTCCCGAAAATATTTCTGGCAAAACAGAAGGTCTTCGCGGGACATTGCCAGACCATAAACCTGACCCAGATGGCCCAATGCCTCTTCCGTTTTTTTTCGGAAATCTCCAATAATTGGTACATCGGCCGGCAGGGGAGCTTCCTGCTCCAGTGTTTCCGGAAGTGTTTCATCCGCTTGACGCGAATCAACCGGATTGATCATGTAGCTGACGATCTCTTTCTGTTGTGACAAGGTGATTTTTCCGCTAAGAACGTACGTTTTAGCCACTCGGATTTTACTTCTCTCCCCGCCACTGAGCAGCTGCACACACTGAGCCGCTGAGTCTGCCCGCTGATCGTACTGCCCAGGAAGAAGTTCGACAGAGAAGACAAAATCATCTGGAAGACGAGGAAAGTCATCAGAGTACAGAATATCAACGGGTGGCTCAGAAAAAATGGTTGAAAAAGCAGAGGCTTTGACTTCTTCTGCCAAAGACTCCATGTCGTACCGGATCAGAATACGCAGTTTTTTCAGTTCCGTCAGTCCCAGTGTTGCCCGAAGATCCTGAAAAACGGAATTCGCCTCAAGGGCCTGGTCCGTTTTTTTTTCTACGTAAATCCTTGTGACCCGATTAGTCGAGGGCATTGTGTTCACCTGCAAACCGAGCGAAAATCTTGTCGATTCCGGAAAGAAGAGCGTGAGGATCAAAAAGCGGTTCCAATTCATCAGCAGAAGCCCATGAAGTAATGGTCGGATCTGACAGGATCAACTGTTTGAACGGCATTTTTTCCTGCCAGGAACGCAAGGCGCAGGACTGGACCGCTTCATAAACCGCCTGGCGCGGTTGGCCAAGATCCAGAAGATACGTGAGAACTCGTTGAGAATAGTAGACACCCTGTGTGATATCCAGATTGCGCTGCATCTGTTCCGGATAGACGTTGAGGCCTTCAATTACCTGCTGCATATCCCGTAAAATAAACAGCGCGGCATGAAATGCATCCGGAAAAATCACTCTTTCCGCGGAAGAATGTGAAATGTCCCGTTCGTGCCACAAAAGATTATTTTCCAATGCCGTAGACAGATATCCACGCAGAAGCCTGGCCATACCAGAAATACGTTCACATTTTACCGGATTGCGTTTATGGGGCATGGAGGAAGAACCTTTCTGGCCGGTGGTAAAAGGCTCTTCCGCTTCAAGAACTTCGGTTCGCTGCAGATGGCGGATTTCGAAGGCGATCTTTTCCAGCACCGAACCCAGAGCAACCAGTGAATACATGACCTCGGCATGGCGATCCCGCTGAATAATCTGGGAAGAGACCCGGCAAGGCTTGAGTCCGAGCTTCTGCAGAGCCATTTGCTCACCTTCGGGAGAAAAATGAATGTATGTACCCACCGAACCGGAAATTTTACCCACCGATATGGTTTCTCTGGCCGCGCAGAGACGAGCCAGCGTTCGTTTGATCTCTTCGTACCAGATCAGAAATTTACAGCCGAAGGTAATCGGTTCCGCATGAACCCCGTGTGTCCGACCGATTGTCATGAGATCCTTATATTTAAATGCTGATTTTAACACCGTACCGGCAAGCGCTTCGACTTCCGGAATCACCAGATCCAAGGATTCTCGGAGCAGCAATGACAAT
>CAYMND010000388.1:0-3164 GCA_964391685.1 uncultured Clostridia bacterium
AAACCGTTCGTGCGATAGATGTTGAAGAAACCGGCACCTGAGACAGCATGTTGCCAGTTTGTGGCAAAAGTGTTGGAATCGAAACGGTAGGATTTGATCGAAAAGAGTCGCTTCATCTGATCGGAAAATGTCAGCTTGAAATCGATGTCCTCTTCCCATTTGGCACCCTGGAGCCAGTAATTGGTCGTCGATGCGACCCATGTCCCCAGAGCCATCAAGTGTGCCCGGAGGGTGTTCTGTCTTCTTTCCGGAGAAAACCGCACAGTACTGTTTTCGGGAAGGGGACCGGTATGAGATTGCAATGTGGAATTACAAATCAGGACGGTCAGTATGAAGATGCCGGTTTGGATAATACGATGTCTTCCCTTTTTCATCGAAAGCGGGATCAACGGTGATACGAGGATGTGATGACGGACCGGATTCCGCCACGAGACGTCATCCGGGCACTGACGGTCATATTGAAAGGCTGGAGAACGGATTTCAGATGACCAAGAATCAGCTTGGTGAGTTCTTCGTAAAAAATACCGGCGTTTCGGTATTGCAGAAAGTAATATTTCAGGGATTTGAGCTCCACAATATACCGATCAGGGAGGTAATCAATGCTGATTTCTCCGAAATCCGGAAGACCGGTTTTCGGGCAAAGCGAGGTGAATTCGGGATTGATAATTTCAACCCGGGTAGATTGATCCGGATTGGTATAAGGAATCGCTTCGAGACATTCCGGGGAGATGGAGTCTGATCCATGGCGGCTGGCGATCAATGTATCCGTAATGTCAGACAAATCCATTCTAGACCTCCAAGATGAAATGAATTTTATGATACCATTTTTTCGAACTTCAGAAATGGACAATTTACGGACGTACCGGAGAGACCGGCTCTCCGGTACGTCTGAATCATCTCATTACAATTGAGAGAGTTTCTTGTAATACTCGTGTTTGTCTTTTTTGAATTGTATTGCCTGCTCATAGAGCGCGTCAGCCTGTTCCGGCAACTGCTGCTTCAATGTGGCGTATCGGACTTCGTTTACGAGAAAATCGAGCATGTCGGCTTTTGGATCCTTGCTTTCGTATACAAAAGGATTTTTGTTTTCCATTGATAGCTGGGGATTGTAGCGGTAGAGAGGCCAGTAACCGCACTCGACAGCCCGTTTTTCTTCGTGAATGGTTTTTCCCATGTCGATACCGTGAGCGATACAGGGTGCATAGGCTATGATCAGGGACGGACCGTTGTAACTTTCCGCTTCCATGAAGGCTTTGACTGCCTGGTTCATGTTGGCTCCGAGACTGATGGAAGCGACATAGATATGACCGTAGGTCATGCTGATCAGCCCCAGGTCTTTCTTCCCGGTCCGCTTTCCGGCTGAAGCGAATTTGGCCACAGAAGCGAGGGGGGTCGATTTTGATGCCTGACCACCGGTGTTGGAATAGACCTCGGTATCGAGAACCAGAACATTGATGTTGCGCTTCTGGGCCAGAATGTGGTCAAGTCCGCCGTAGCCGATATCGTAGGCCCACCCGTCTCCTCCGATGCACCATACCGATTTGTCAACAAAATAATCCTGTAGCTCGAACGCTTTTCTCAGAAGAGGAAGTGCGTCTCCCTTGACTTTATCGAGGTCGGCTGCCAGATACTTTCGGGAATTATCGGCGGCGTTCTGAGCTTCTGCATCGGTCCGATCCCACAGATCCAGGGATTTTTGAAGTGCTTTTTTCAAGTCACCGGAAACATCGTGATTCAATAGGGCATGAACGATATTCTTCAGCTGACGGCGATTGGTGTCGACGGCCAGCCTCATGCCGAAACCGTACTCGGCGTTGTCTTCGAAGAGAGAGTTGGCCCAGCTGGGACCTTTACCCGATTTGCCGACAGCGTACGGAGTGGTCGGGAAGGTGCCGCTGTAAATGGAGGAACACCCCGTGGCATTGGCTACAAGCATTCTTTCCCCGAAAAGCTGGCTGAGGAGCTTGACATATGGGGTCTCGCCGCAACCGGCGCAGGCACCGGAGAATTCAAAGAGAGGCTTGAGAAACTGTGTGGCTTTGTAGGTACCGGCGGGAACACCGTCGACGACGTTGTCGCTCAGTGAATCGAAAAAGTTTGTGTTCTCGTTTTCACCGCGTTCCCTTTCTTCAGCGATCGGTTTGAATTCAAGCGCTTTCGTTTTGGCCGGGCAGACATCGATACAATTTCCGCATCCAGTGCAATCTTCAGTATAGATCTGGATCTTGAACTGCAGGTCCCGATCGTTTTTCGTGTTGGACTTGAGCGTTTCGAAACTCTTGGGGGCATCTCCCAGTTCTTTGGGATCAATCTGTTTTGCTCGGATGGCGGCATGGGGACAGACCAGAGAACATTGATTGCACTGGATGCAGTTTTCCTTGATCCAGCGCGGTACATAAGGAGCTATACCCCGTTTTTCCAGCCGGGCGGTGTTGGTCGGAACCTTGCCGTCCAGGGGCATGTGGGATACCGGAATGTCGTCTCCGTGAAGATGCATGATGTTCTCGATAATGTTTTTTGCGTAATTGCCTGCGTTTTCAGAGATCAGGACGGGGGGTTCAAAGGCGGAATCGATATCAGCCAGGGATTTGGGGACTTTGACCAGACTGAGAGCATCCTTGGCCTGATCGACAGCGGCATGGTTCATGGCGACGATGTGTTCCCCTTTGGCTTTGTAGGATTTGACGATGGTCTCCTTGATCAGTGTGATCGCCTCTTTCTGGGGAAGGACATCGGAAACGATGAAAAAGGCCGCCTGCATGACCGTGTTGATGCGGTTGCCCAGTCCCACCTTGTTGGCGATGGCCAGAGCGTTGATGTTGAAGAATTTGATATTGTCACGGATTATTTTTTCCTGCATGTCACGTGTCAGATGGGAAAACACTTCCGAGTTGTCCCATTCGGAATTCAGCAGGAAGATGCCGTTGGGTTTGAGTTCCTTGAGAATATCGTACCGGCCGATGTAAGCGGAGTTGTGGAGAGCCACAAAATCCGCTTGGGTGATCAGGTAGGGGGCGTAGATCGGGCTCTTGCCGAATCTCAGGTGGGAAATGGTGATACCGCCGGACTTTTTGGAATCGTATGAGAAGTATCCCTGGGCATTCAAATCGGTATGATCACCGATAATCTTGATGGAGTTCTTGTTTGCACCCACAGTACCATCG
>CAYMND010000389.1:0-3159 GCA_964391685.1 uncultured Clostridia bacterium
AGAACGCCCTGTTCGTCACCTGCAGCAATTATTATCCCATCTATACATCCAAGGGCACCCGGGGGCACCTTCGTGTCCGGGTGGAAGGCCGGCTGGGAAAGGATGAGTCCATGGAGCTCTTCAACGGAGATTTCGAATGGTCGGACACTTTCGTAATTCCATTGAAAATAGAACAATCCGGCACCTGGGAGATCAAAGTGGAGATCACCGACCTCATGACCCGGCTCGTCGCCTGCACTCCTTACACACTGCAGTATTTCATTCCGGACGCGAAAGCGGAATCTGCGGAAAGTCTGTTCCCGAAAATGTCCCCCATCCTCAAGCGCAGCGCCTCGTATTGCGAAAAACTGAAACAGACCGCCCTGCGTTTTTTCTGCACCGAAACGGTCACCGAAAAAATCGCCAACACCATCAGAACCAATCGCCATAAAAAATGGAAGTACGACTACCAGATCGTTTTGAAGAACGGCAAGATCAGTGAGACCCGGAAGGAGGTGGAACCTGACAAGAAGAAAAAAGCGGCCGAGCTGAAGACCTTGTACCAAAGCCTTTATTCCTTCTTTTTCCCGGTCACCTTTCTTTCGGAAGATCGACAGTCCCAATACCTCTATACGTTTATCGAGAAAGACCGAATGCAGAAGAAAGAGACCATCCACATCTCCGCCGTTCCGAGAAATCCCGCTTCGAGTTTGCCGGGAGGCGAGCTATGGATCGACGTAAAGGACGGCTCGGTGCTGCAGATCAAGTTGGATCCGACCACTATCAGCGGGTTCAAGAACAGATATGAACTGGCCAAACAGAAATATCTAACGTTGACCATCACCGACATTCACCAGTATTTCACCCGCTTCAACGGCATGCGTTTCCCCACCTCCACCTTCATCAGCGAACAGCAGACAATGACCGAATTTCAGGGTAACATCAAACTGCCGCGGCGGTATCACCGCAATAGAAAGCGGTTCAATCCCACCTTATACACAGTTCATTTCGAGTACACGGATTTCCGTTTCTTCGACATCAACACCGACGAGAAGATCACCGGCTGGGTGGAGGAGTGAAAGGACGGGGGACTTGAGAACAAACCGGTCACGGGGTGCCGTTCAACAGTTTCTCCGCCTCGTACCGCGGCCGGATATCCACCGGGACATGACTGACCTTTTGCAAGGTCCTTTGCAGTCTTTCATCCATTCGGCGATACCGATCGACGAAACAGCTTGCGGCTCCGTAATCTCCCGCGGCCTCGATCATCAGCACCTCGTGACTCAGCGACCGGACTGCATCCAGCATTTTCCCGGGGTTGATGTAGAAACGGGAACCGGTTTCGTCGTAACCGAACCCCCTTTTCTCCAGGATGTAGTTGATCTGGATGACATTGGCTCCACCGTGGGCTTCTCCGATACCGAAACGCACGCTGCGGAAAATACCGCCCAGGTAGGTGGAAAAAACTCCGTCCTCCATCAACCGGGGCATCTCCCCTTTCCGTATCAGGTAAATCAGGTTCCACAATCCCAGGATATCCGCCTTGGTCTCTTCTATGATCGGATACAACTCCTTCAGTTCCCTGCTCACCGTGGTGTCACGTCCGTTCACCCGGATGTTGCCGGGCCCGAGACCGTGTGACACCTCATGCAGCAGCACATGACTGAAGTAGGCGTCGAAGCTGACCTTTTCCAGGTCCTTTTCACTCAACACCCGTTCCACGATGGGAACCCAGCATTTGTCATACTTGGCCCGGGCGATGTTTTTCAGCAGGACTTTCTTGCTGCCCTTGGCCTCCCGGACGAACTCGTCGTTGGGCAGGTTGAAGGCAGTCGTCTGAATTCCGGCCCGGGTGTCGCCGGCACTGAAGATCTCGTGGGCAACCACGATAGGCGAACCCTTTCCGCGGTTGAAGTTCCTGCAGCGATCGTCAACGGGCAGGTTCCGCTCCAGTTCGTCCATCGTACCGGACAGTTTCCTCAACCGTTCACTCTCATCACGATCCACCCAGGTAACGAAGCTTTCAAAGGCCGCCTTGTAGCCAAAGAGAGCATCTTCATATACTTCGTAGGGCCCCATGACCACTTCCAGATCGTGGGACTCGAGATCCATCCAGTCCATATCGCTCCGGCGATAATCGTTGCTCGCGAAGGCATCGGCCCGGGACGACAAAAACCGTCTCAGTGAAACGGTTTCGGTCAGAGCCGCGGCTTCCCGCATCCAGACGGCCGCCTTTCCAAGTTCTTCAGCAAAAAAAACACTGTAGGGAATGGCAACGAGTTTCCCTTCCCGACGCCGGATCACGGTGAAATTCGAGGTGAAAGCCTCGTCATCCCCAGGGTTGTTCTTCAGGTGGGCCATAAATTCTTCACGGCTCATATCCTCGGGGTAGAAGTTGGCACCCGCCGGTTTACGGACCCTGCCAATAAAGGGATGATGATTGTTCAGGCGGTCGAAGGGACCGAAGTTAATTCGGAAGAACTCCAGGGCCTTTTTTTCAAGATCACTTTTACCCCGCTCCAGCTGAATCAGAAGATTTTCATTCCGGCTGTAGACCTGCTTCAGAAACAGGCCGTCCATCACTGCAGCCGCCCGGATCAACCGGGGCAGAGCCAGCCGATCCCCTTCGCTCAATCCCTCCATCGGGCAGTCGATTTCCACCGGTGCCAGCTTGGCCGTCTGTTCATCAAGATACCGTTCGGACTCCAATTCCAGCATGACCGTTCACTCCTTTCCCGTTTTTTCTTCCTATTTTCCCAAGGATGCTTGTCTCAAACCATCCGCTATTCCGGTTTTCCCGGCTTCATCGCCCGATACCGCCTGCCCCAGAAACGATAATAAGTCAGAGATGTTACGGCCATGATTTTTCCGAACCACTTGTAACGGAGCAGGAAATGCATTAAACGGTAACTTCCTGCCAGCAGGATCATGAACAGGAGAAACTGGACGGGCCATTCGTACAGCAGGGGATGGATTTTCATGATGACACCGGCTAAGTATCGCCGAACCAGATACAGGATGACAAGATAAAAAAGTGCAATATTCACTGCAAAAAAACCGTGAGCCGCTTCAACCGCCTGCTGAGGGCAGTAACCCATACAATGCATGCAGCTTTCACAGCGAAGAGTCCAGAACGGCCTATCATTGACCAGAACAATGGCTCTGACCGGGCATTCCCTG
>CAYMND010000390.1:0-3159 GCA_964391685.1 uncultured Clostridia bacterium
TAATATCGGATTGAATCTCTTTTCTGACGCCGGGGCTCATTTGCAGCAGATGAAAAACGGCTCCGGACTGGGTGAAGTGGTCCCGCAGAGTCCGAATTTGTGAATGAAAAGCCGTCACTCCCTTTGCTCTCGAACTGATTTCCATCATTGCCTCAACAGATTCCGCAATATCTTTGGCAATTCGGCCTCTCGATGCCGTGAGCAGCAGACCTTTTACCCGATCGGTATCGAAAAGAGGCCGATCGTCCCGTTCATAAAAAACCAGGGCCCATTTGTCCGTGTTGATCCGCGCGATATCACCGGCCATCCGTTCCAGACTGTCCGGAGAGAACCGGTTGTATCGATAATCCCATTCTCTCAAACTGATGGAGTACTGCTGCATCAGATTGTTCAGGCTGGATTTCGCGGCGTAAATTGACGCCGGAAAGTTTGGATCGATCGCTTCCAGCATGTTGATGGTGTCCGTCAAAGCATGATTGAGATCCCGAACGGCGAATCGGAGTTCCTGGTCATGCCGCCGTACCGAATCGGCCCAACTTTTCAGAAACTCTTCTTTCACTCTCTCTTTCTGCTCGGGGATACCGATTTCGACTGAACGTTCATCGCTGCCCAGGATGATCCTGTCCCCCGGTTGATAGAGTTTCTCGAAGAAATAATCCAGCCTGGTTCTGACACCGTTTTCGGAGCCTCCTCCCCAAAAAAAGAGTAAAAAAAGTCTTCCAGGTTGCCGGATCGATACTGCAGATCCCTCGTTTTGCCTATGAACCGGGGCCATTTTGCGGCGGATCTCGAAGAAACCGTTAATGTTGCACTCCTTTCCGTTTTCAAACAGCCTGAAATCCCCCCTGTCAAATCCTCCCTGTGACCGACCATCTTTCATCACCCGCAGAACCAGTTCCACATTGACCACGTTCACATATTCCCGGAGGGCCTTTTCCCCAGTTTTCACCTGACAAACGAGCTCAGGTGATGACACCAGAAAACACAAAGAAAGAAGCACAGCCCCCATCGCCGCTCCAGGTGTTTTCATCTCCCCTCCGATCCGGTTGAAAAAGACATGATAAGCCACATCGTACACAATTTCAATAAATCAGAAGATTACGTACCCATAGAGGGATCTCATGCAGGAAAGTCCACAAGCCTAATGCAGCGTATCTTGGACCTTTGTCTCATCCCCTTTCAGCAGCAGAGCGAACTCTTCCGATGCCCCTCGGCTGCCCAGAACGGTCAGGCGGTCCCCGGCGCTCAGCCTGGTTTTCCCATGGGGAATGATCCGTTCCCGGCCGCGGCGAAGAGAGAGAATCAGCAAATCACCACCCAGTTGAAGGTCCTGAAGTCTTCTTCCGGACAGTTCCCGGTTTTCGATCACCAGCTCGCGAACCTGATGATCTTCGCGGGTGGAAGAAAGCAAAGCGAAAAAATCCGGATTGCTGGCCATGAAAGCCAGCAGCGTCGGTTGAAAAAGGGCCGGAGTGAAGGTCTGAACCCCCAGACTGCGGTAATCGGCAAGCCGGGCCGGATTGTTGACCAAGCCGATGACATGAGGAAAATGCAGGGCGGATGCAGACTGGGCATAAGACAGATTCTGGTTGTCCGAAGCGTCAAGAAGCATCAGCGAACGGACCGAAGAGGAAAAGACCGAGCTGAGATCTCCTTGCCCGTCCTCGGGCGTTACAATATCGAATGAAGCCCGGGTCACGATCTCTCTCTGCTCCGGGTCCAAAACCAGAAAACAGACCCTGGAACCGCGCAGGCTCAGTTCCCTGGCCACTTGCAAGGCAGTATCGTTGACACCGCAGATCAGAATCGTTTTCTCCGGATCAACCTTCCGGATCGGGATCAGGCTGTTGAACAGAATCGGCGCCAAAGTGGAGGTGACCGCCGCCACCAGAATGAAAGCGGCATTGGTCGATTCCTGGATGACCCCCATACTGAGTCCGATTCCCGAAGCGGCGATGATCAGAGAAAGACGGGAAGAGAGCAGAAATCCTCCGGCGAAAGTCTTACGCCAGCTGAACGAAATCCGCATGACCAGTGCGGCAAGAAGTTTGATCAGAAAGGCCGCCGCCAGCAGCAAGGGGGCCAGAATGAGTGTCTTGCGGTCCCGCACCAATGCCGGAAGATCAAAACCGATCCCCACATGGATGAAGAAGAGGGGCACGAAAAAACCGAAACCGATGGCATCCAGCCGATGGCGCGTCAGCTGATCGGCGGGTTTATCCAGCAGAGAAAAAACCGCCCCGGCGAGAAATGCACCGAGGATCATTTCGGCTCCGACAAATTTGGCCAGGATGACGAAGGTCAACATCAGGGCCATGGAACCGTGTATTTTCACCTGGGAAGCCGTACGGGCCAGATCGGCGAGCACTCTGTTCAAATGCAGCCGTCTGATCCGAATCAATCCCAGACGGTACACGATCAGGGCGACAACGAAAAGAATCCCGATCACCAGAATCTTCACCGAAAGACCGTGTGAAAGAAATGCCGCATACACAGTGATCAGGAACATGGTGAGAAAATCAGCCAGGAGAGCCGAAAGCAGCACCACCTGCCCGAAAGAACTGCCGCTGAGACCTCTTTCCTTCATGACAGGCACCACAACACCCAGTGAAGTGGTGGACAGGATCAAAGCGATCATGAATGGATCCCGGGCGCTGCCCCAGGCAACGATCCGCCAGCCCACCAGGCTGGCCAGAACCAAGGTCATCAGAAAGGAGCTGATGGAGATGAGCTTGATCCGGGAATGCCGATTCCCCTCGGATTGGCGTGTCAGCAGATTGAAGTCAATCTCCAGGCCCGAAAGAAACATCAGCAGGGCCAACCCGATTTCGGCAAAAAAAGCCAGCGTGGGGTCCTGCCCGACCAGCTTCAGAAAAGACGGGCCGATGAGAATGCCGATGAGAATTTCCGCAACGACAAGAGGCAGCCAGCGCAAACGGGACAGCGCGACAGGCACCACAAAAGATAAAAGCAATACGGCCAGCAGAGGAAGGAATCTGAGATTTTCTTCCATACCGCCGGATTTCCGTTACGAGTCGGTTATATAACAGCCGGGCAGACAGTCAGGAGAAACCATCTTGTTGAACATGAAATCATTGTATTTCAAAAAAATGAAAAAAACTATTGTCTCAAGCTCTCAACCTTTTTCAACAGATCCTC
>CAYMND010000391.1:0-3157 GCA_964391685.1 uncultured Clostridia bacterium
TACAGGAAAACATCGTCAAAAAGGCCACACAGACGATGACAACCCGATGTACTCTTCTCAAGCCAAACCGTTTCGTTCGTTTACGATGGTGCAGACCAATTCGACGGCACCGGATACGACTTTTGCACAGGTCAGCCGGTGAACCCCCACAGCCCGAGCCTCTTCACGCGCCATATCGTTGCGGACATCCACACCGATCAGCCCGGAACAGGTCAAATGGCCGTATTGTTCCCCAAAAGTCTGAATAAAACAGGCTACTGCATTTCTGGCACTGAGATTCTTCTCATGCTCGGAAATCGATTCTCCGCCCAAAATCGCTGACAACGCAATCACGGCTCCAGTGACTGCACCGCAAGTGTGCCCCATTCCCCCCATACCACCACCGGCGCCACAGAGCAACTTTGCCAGCTTTTCCGAAGAAAAACCGGTTTCCCGGGTAAAAACCATCAGAACCGACTGGGCGCAGTTTCGTCCGTCCGCAAACAGTTTTATCGCCTCATCACGACGTTCAGCATATTCTTCAACCCTCATTTCGCCTTCACTCCTCTTTCGTACGTTCGAAGACGATCCGGCCGCCGACAATGGTCAGATCTACCTGTGTCTTCAGGAACATCTCCGGCTGAACCTCCAACAGGTTGTGGTCGAGAACGACCATATCGGCGAGCATTCCTGCTTTGAGCATGCCTTTGCGTTTTTCCATGAATTCGGCATAAGCGGCTCCGACAGTGTAGAGACAAATGGCCTCCTCCACACTGAGTCTCTGATCGGGAAACCAGCCTTCACCGGCTTCACCGGACCGGTCTTTCCGTGTCACTGCAGCATATATTCCCTCCATGGGATCCAAAGGTTCGACAGGCCAATCCGTTCCGAAAGCGATACGGGCTCCGGCATCGAGCAGACGCCTCCAGGCGTAGGCCCCTTTGCATCGTTCGGTTCCCAGCCTTTTTTCGGCAAAGCGTTTGTCCGTTATGCAGTGGGTCGGCTGCATGGAGGCGATGACTCCAAGCCTGGAAAACCGTACAATATCATCATCCCGAAGAACCTGGGCATGTTCGCTTCGATGTCTGGAATCCCGCTTGCCGTTGACTTGCGCCGCTTTTTCGTAGGCGTCGAGTATCCAATGGTTGCCCTTGTCGCCGATGGCATGGATACCAATCTGAAATCCCCTGGCATCAGCGGCAATGACCTCCCTCTGCAGTTCCTCATAACTCATCTGGGCAAGACCGCTGCTCGAGGAGTTGTCGGCAAACGGTTCAAAAAACAATGCCGTTCCCGAACCGAGAGTGCCATCGATAAAGCCCTTGAGATATCCGAAACGGATCCAGTCACCACTTCGGGGAAAACGCCTTCGCATGTACTCGGCTTTCTCCAATGCAGCCGGATCGTCACTGAGCTCGAGATTGAAGGTTACCCGTGCCGTCAGTTTTCCTTCCCGTTGAATGCGTTCGAAGAGATCGGCGTTACCGTTCAGGTGCTGGAAACTGGTCACCCCCAGTCGACGGGCGTGATCCAGGCCGACCCGTATCGCTTGATATTCCTTTTCAGTCTTTTCATCTTCATTGAGGGGGAAAAGAGATTCCAGATCCAGCAGATCGATGGCGCTCTCCTTGAAAATCCCGGTAGGTTCACCCTTTTCATCGCGAACGATGGTACCTCCGGGTGGATCCGGAGTCACGGCGGTGATCTTCGCTTTACGGATCACCATGGAATTGACCCAGACCGAATGGCCGTCACAACGCTTCAACACCACCGGATGTTCCGGCGCCACCGTATCGATCTGCTCTCTGTTCGGCCATTTTCTGTCTGGGAAGAGTTCATGGTCCCAGCCACGGCCCTGAATCAATTGTCCTTTCGGGGTCATTCCGACTTTCTCCGACAACCGCTTTTGGACCTCGGCTACACTCTGCATATAACGCAGATCCAGTTCCAACAGCCCCTTGCTCCCCGAAAGAAAGTGCAGGTGTGCATCGTTGAAACCCGGAACGAGCAGCCCCCCATGAGCATCGATTATCCTTGCGTCGGAAAGGTCGCAATACTGTTTCAAGACTTCGGCTTTCCCGACGAAGACAATCTTCTCTCCCTTCACAGCCAGGCACTCGGCTCTGGGATTCGACGGATCCATGGTCAGAATCATCGCGTTTTCAATCACCAGATCGGCTTTGTTACGCAAATCGGAAGCAGAGACCCAATGCACTGTAAACAGGGCCAATACCAGAAAGCAAAAAACAAGTCTTGATTTCAACCTATTCATTCTCCGTTCCTTTTATAAAACTGAGCATCAGGCTGCCCGCTATGATACATAGAAAACAACAAAAATCCATGAAGTCCGGCCATTGACCATACTCGAGAAATCCCAGCACGATGACAAAACAAGGCAGGAAAAAAGCATCAATCAAGACAAAACCACCGGAATTTTTCCTGCCCTCGATCTCCGGAATCATAAAAAATGCCATGGAGTAAAGAACCGCCCAAAGACCCAGCGTCGCCAGCTTCATGGAAGAAAGAGGCGGCAAAGGCAAACCTTCACCGCTGATCCACGTGGCACCCAGAATCCATAAAATACTCCAGGCCGTACTCCAGAAATGGGCGGTCATCTCGCCAAGAGCATTTCGGGTGCACCAAATTCTCATCAGAACATGATAAAGATAAATGGACACGGCAGCCAAAGCCATCATCCCTTCTGCCCAGAGCAAAGGCCATACCTTGAAACCGTTACTGAGCAGTACAGCCAGCACGAGCAGAAAAATCAGTACTGCGGTAATTAGGAGGAAAAAAGATCGGGTTCGTTTCAACCTCCAGGATTTGAAGAGCAGCATGACACTCAGAAAGACCAGTACCAGTTTGGTCAGATCACTGTAGGCAAAGGAATGGGAAAAAGAGAATAAAAAACCTGGGAAAATCAGCAGCGACAAAATAATCGGTCCTCTCATCTGCCTGGTTGAGATGAGAATTGTCGCTTTTTTGGTCCTGAAGACCACCACAACATACAGGATCGGCAAGGAAATCAGTGAAATCAGGGCGATCAGAGGCAGCAAGGCGATTTCTTCAGTCAGACGGCCGAAAAGAATAAACAGAAAGGAAAAGGCCACCGCGCTGAAAAGAGAAATCCATGGTGTATGCTCTTTTTTTTGGCTTTCCAACCTCATCCCCCTCGGTT
>CAYMND010000392.1:0-3155 GCA_964391685.1 uncultured Clostridia bacterium
ATAGATCCGGCCCGCGGTCCAGTTGTTCCTCTGGCTGGTGACCGAGCGGGTGAATCGTTCGTAATGGCCCAGATCGAGGTCGGTTTCGGCGCCGTCCTCGGTAACGAAAACTTCACCGTGCTGAAACGGGCTCATGGTGCCCGGATCGATATTCAGATAGGGATCCATCTTGATAATGGTCACCGAATAACCGTAGGATTCGAGAATGTTGCCGATGGATGCCGCGGCGACCCCTTTCCCCAGAGATGACAGAACGCCGCCGGTGATGAAGATGTATTTGGTCTGAGCCATTTTCCTCTCCTTTTCTTTTTTTTGGGAAGGGCGGTCTTGTGGATCATCCGCCCGTACTGGTATTTATACCCCAAAAATCCGCAAGGAGTCAATAAAAAACAACGCCGATCCGGTCCATCCGGATCGGCGTCCATCGTGAAGAGGTTCTTGACGTTCTACTTGATTTCCGACTTGAAGGAGATCTTTCCGGTCAGGAGAATGTGAAAATCTCCGTCCGGCTTGGATCCGTCGCTGCCATCTCCGTAGAAGACATACTTGACATTGGGGATGAGTTCCACCAACTTGCTCACCTTGATGCGCAGGCCGGCCATGAGCAGACGGGCCTTGTATTCGGAAGCCATTACGGGCAGGTAGTCGCCGATGTCCTTGAAGTTGTAGTCGGCGAGGTGATCGTAACGGGCGTACACTTCGGTCTTTTTGCCCAGAGAGAAGGCGGCCATGGCGCTGATGGCGCCGTTGCTCCGGTCTTCTCCTTCTTCGGGAGAATCGTTGCGGTAGACGTAACCGGCTCCGATGCGGCCCCAGTCTCCTTTCATTCCGGCAAAGAGGGAGAGGAAGGTGATGTCCTTGCCGCCCGATTTGGCCATGTGGCCGTTGGCTTCGAGGAAAAGGGTTTTGGTCTGGTAGCCGATGCGGGCGTAGACGGCTTTGCCCTTGTCGTTTTCCGCCTTGTCTCCGCTGTAGTTGCCGTACATCAGGGTGTACATCAGGCCACCCTTCGATTTGCCTTCCAGACCGACGGCGAAATCCCTGGAGGAGGCGAACTTGAAGAAGTCGGCGCTTGTCTTTTCCACCTGGCGCAGGTCCCAGAACTTTTCCACCATGTTGAACGATGGCGGCTCGACGATGCCGGCGATGAGACTGAGGTTGGCGTTGAGCTTCTTCATGACATGGGCGTTCTTGACGTACGGGGTGAGCTTGTCCGAGGAGAAGGCGGGACTGTTCATTTCCAGGCGGACACGGGCGGACCAGCCGTCACCCAGATCGGTGTCGTATCCGAAGTAAATGCGGCGCAGCCAGAATCCGTGCTGACCGTCGATGTTTTCGGTTCCGCCGGAGATGAGATAGTACTCGGGGATCATGTAGCCGTTGATGCTGTCAGCAGAGAAGAGAGGCAGAATATTGAGCAGCATGAAGGCCGCCAAGACCAGGTAACGCAATCCTTTTTTCATGGTTCCTCCTAATTTGGGTTAAGGAATTACTTCTAACGCCTGTGATTGTAATTTTCGGGTGTTAACGGATTGTGTGAGGATGATGAATTTTTTATGAAGAAGGTTGAGGAGGTTTAGAGGGTTTAGAAAGTTTAGAGGGTTGAGAAGGTTTAGGAGGTTGAGAAGGTTGAGTGGGATCAGTCTCTGAAAAAACGGTTTATCAGTCGGGCGCAGGAGAGGGCGCAACGGGCCAGGTCGGCTTCGGCACTTTCCATGGAAAGAGAGGCGGAAGACAGACCTCTGCCACAGCTGAAGGCGAAGTCGGCGATTCCGTCGATTTCCGTGCCTAGCTCCAGGATTCCGCAGAGGAGCAATACTGGAACTTTTTGGTTCCGGGCGTGCCGGGAGGCGATCTGACAGAGTTTGCCCCGCAGTGTCTGTTCATCGACTTTGCCTTCACCGGTGATCAGCAGATGGGCTCCATGGAGCTGCTCGTCGAGATTCACGGACCGGCAGACCCACTCGGCACCGGATTCGATTTCCCCGCGGCAGAAGGCCCGCAGGGCGGCTCCCAGGCCGCCGGCGGCACCGTCACCGGGGGCCTCGGTTTTCAGCAGCTCCTGACTGAGCATGAGATGCATCAGATTCTGCAGCCCCCGGTCCAGGACCGCCGCCATGGCCGGATCGGCTCCTTTCTGGGGGCCGAAGACCGGAGCGGCTCCGTTGGGCCCGTAGAGGGGGTTGTCCACGTCGGCGGCGATGCGGAAGCGGCAGCCGGCCAGACGGGGATCGACCCGGGAAGAGTCGATCCGGTGGAGATAGAGCAGTCCTCCGCCTCCTTCGGGGATATCCCGTTCCTGGCTGTCCAGCAGGCGGTAGCCGAGGGCTTTGGCCATGCCCAGTCCGCCGTCCACGGTGGCGCTTCCCCCCAGGGAGACAATCATCTCTTCGGCACCCCGGTCCAGTGCGGTCCGGATCAAATCGCCCACTCCGGCGCTGGACAGTTTCAGGGGATTGCGCTTGTCGGGGGGTACGAGACTCATGCCGCAGGCTCGGGCCGATTCGATGAGTGCCTTTCTTTTGGTTCGGTTCAACCCGTAGCGGGCCCGGATCGGTTCACCCAGGGGACCCTGCACCTCTGCTTCTACGGTTTCCATGCCCAGGGCGGAAGAGACCGCCTCCAGGGTGCCTTCACCGCCGTCCGCCAGGGGAAGTTCCACGATTTTGATTCCCGGGAGAACCCGGCGGAACTGATCTGCAATGATTTCGGCTACCCTGGCGGCGCGGATCGTGCCCTTGAACGAATCGGGTGCGACGACGATTTTCATTTTTGTTCCTGTGAGAACATTATACCAAAAAGGGACTGTCCCCCGGAGCTGTCCCCCGGAGCTTGAATGAGGGAGCGGCGATTGCTCGGACCGCCGCTCCCCTTTCCCTTGAATATGACGAATGACTTTCAGGAAACGGAACGATGTTCAGCTTCAGTCCGGTTTTTTGTCGTCCTCTCCCAGCTTGAAGGTGAGGATCACGGTGAAGCGGACGGGTTTGGCCTGGCCGTCGACGATGTAGGGCTCGTAGAGCCACTGTTTCAGGGCGGTGGTGGCGGCTTCCACCAGCAGCGGGTACTCCGGGGCGTTGTTCTCGTTGTCGGGATTGGGAATGTGACTGACCTCCACCACCCGACCTTCTACATCGGTGGTGGCCTCCAGGATG
>CAYMND010000393.1:0-3152 GCA_964391685.1 uncultured Clostridia bacterium
ACCTCCTCAACTCAGGCCGATGGAAGGCCAGAGGTCTGCTCCGGTTCGGATTTTTTCGCTTTCCGCCCCGCCTCCCAACCGAACCAACCCAAAAAAATCCGCAGATTCACCCCGGAACCCTCACCCATGAAACGGGAAATCCAACCACCCCACACCAAAACATTCGAAAAGCATCCCCCTCTACCCAAAAGGGACTGGCCCGAAGTGGTGGAGTGACCGAAAAGGGACTGGCCCGAAGTGTGTTGTGTGGAGGTGTCGGAATCGTATCTCAGCCGTAATAGCCGTAATCTCCACCTTCAGAGGCTTCGATATTGCGGCTTCGCATGACCCTTATTCCGGCTTCTCCCGGTAACGGGCAGGAGTGTTCACAGATGCCGCAACCAATGCAGCGTTCTTCGATGATGTAGGGCTGAAGAATGGTTGCTGTCTCACCCTGCTGGTTGATCACCTGAACCTCCCGTGTCTGAATGGCTTTCTCGTCCAGTGGGCAGTGCTCCTCGCAGACGATACAGCTGCGATGCTGAGCATGTGGGATGCAGCGACTCAGGTCGAATTGAGCCAGTCCGATGACGTATTTCTTCTTCTCTTCCACGGGGAGCCTGATGATGGCGCCAGTGGGACAGACCTGACCACATAGGTTGCATGCATACTCACAGTACCCGATCCGGGGAATGAGCCGGGGAGTAAACATGCCTTCGAGTCCCGCTTCAGTCAAAGTGGGGTGTAGTCCATTCTTGATGCAGACCTTCATACATTCGCCGCAACGGACACAAAGTCGCTGGAATTCATCTTCCTCGGCTGCCCCGGGTGGGCGCAACAGAAAGGGATTGGGTTTCTTACGATTCAGTCCGATGGAGGCCAGGGCCGGAAGGCTCAGAGCACCGGCAGCAGCGCCCAACAGACGACGGCGGCGGATATCGAAAGAAGTTCTGTTTTTGGGCAGCTGGAATTTAAAGCGTGCCGGCTGGTTTTGACAGTCGGCAGTACAATCCTGGCAGGCTGTGCATTCCTCGAATTTCAACAATCCCTTATCCGATTCAAAGGCGTCCATACGACAGAAGGAAGCGCAATGGGTGCAGTTCCTGCAGGCAGCGGCAGGAAATCTGCGCCAGAAGGAAAAACGTGATAAAAGGGCCAGAAGGGCTCCAAGAGGGCAGAAATTGCGACACCAGAAACGACGCCCCAGTTTTGCCATGAGCAGAATGCCGAAAAACAGAACAGCTGTGATCAGTGTGGCGGAATAATAGGACTGCTTGAAGGGAAGAACAGTCTCCTTCAACACCTTGTAGACCGGTTCCGTGAGGCTGCTGATCCATGATGGAGCGTTGACATAGATCCAGTCGAAACCTCCACGGGTAACCAGGTTGACGATGGGATCAACCACTACGGTCATGCCCCGGACAAGAATGGAGAAAGGATCGAAAAGTCCGACTGCCTGCACTCCGAACAGAGACATGACCAGAATGGCGGCCAGCAAGTAGTACTTCACGGTCCGCAGCCTCGGATAATGGTTTTTCTTCGCCTTGAAGAGCTTGTCGGATGCATCGATCAGCGTCCCCATTGGGCATATCCAACCGCAGAAAACCCTTCCAAAAATAACAGTCATGAGAACAATGACCAGAGCCGGAGCCAGCAGAGAGATCAGTTTCTTGACCGCCAGGGTAACCGATGCAGCCACCAGAGGATCCCAGCGGAAGAAGAGATTCACAGCGTGAGGTATCCGATCGCTGCCAGAATAATCTGTAAGCCGGAACAGAACCAGGAAAAAGACCAGAAAAGCCAATTGACTGAAGCGCCGGACCCAGCGCAACCCCACACCGTACCGTTTCTTGGTTCCTTCGCTCATAATACCTGTTTTCCTTCGGTCAAACCGTTACCAGTTTTACTTTATCAAGATTCATTTGCCCGAGCCCCATTTCATAAGCCATACGCGTAGCTTCGATCTGCTCCGGACGCATGTCGAACAGGGTGGTCGCGTAGGCATCGGCTGCAACGATATCGGTCGAAGCGATCAAACGATGCAGCACCTTGACATCGGAGACCCGACCGCCTTGGGGGCCGTTACGCAGCAGGATGCGGGTGGCATCGATGACGGTGAGATGGGCCGGAAGAACGCTGTTGAGGTCCGCCAGATTGGCCCCCAGATTGAAATGGATGGTCGAGCGGTTGCCACCGATGATCCCCATGATATTCTTGAGCCCCAGAGTCAGCATGGACAGTCCGTGATGTTTGGCAATGGGCACATTGATGTAACAGTCGGCTTCGATAACATCCTTGTAGAAACCCCATTTCTTCAACTTTCTACCCTTCTTGATTTCCACCGGCACAAATTTCCGTTCATCTATATGCTCCAACACCAGCCGAGAGTCACCAATCTTCTTCAACTCCGGTTCGATACCGCTGTTCTGATAACATCGTCTCTCTTCATTGCAGGTACGGTCGAAGACCATGACTTTTGCGGCTCCGGCAGCCAGAGCCATTTCCGCAAGGGTACGAACCACCAGCGGATGGGTACAGGCCCCCTGTTCGACGTTACGGTCCCAGCCGATGTTGGGCTTGATCACCACTTTATAACCCTTTTTCACAAAAGCTCCCATACCGCCCAGGGGCAAGAGCACTTTTCTGACCAGTTCCGGATAATCCTCCCCCACACCAGTCACCAGCATGGGAGATGCCTCAACGGCAGGGTTTCCCCTCAGAGGCAGGTTTATCAGCGGCACGGCCGCGCCGGCAAGAACCATTTGTTTAAAAAAATCTCGGCGTTTCATGTTCACCTCGCAATAAACAATATTATACGGACAGTAAGAAAAAAACGATAACCATCAACCTTTTTTCTACAAAATCACTCTCCAGCTCGCTTGAGACTTGCCTTTCCGACAAGGCTTGCCATTTCAACGTTTTTTTCATTATAATGAGACCAATTTTTCCGGAGGACGATGTCATGTCCATTACACAGCAGGAAGAGCTGGCCAGAATTTTTAAATATGTATCAGCGGTGGCCAAGGACACCGAAGCATTGGAGCAGGAAATCACCCTTTACAAGAGCGGTGTTTCACGTCTCCAGCATACTGTGCAGGAACTGGGCATTCTCGGAGGACAGCTCGATGAGCATGTCAGCATGACACGCGTCCGCCTCAATCAGCTGCTGGAAT
>CAYMND010000394.1:0-3151 GCA_964391685.1 uncultured Clostridia bacterium
TGGCATCGTTGATATCCCAGTTTCCGGACACCAGTTCCTCGTCGGTCACCGAGACTCCACCCTGGTTGTAGATCTGATAGACGGACATGGCGGTTCGGGTGTTGAGAACGTTGTCGATGTTGACATTGAGCTGCAGTGTGTTTCTGCCCAGTTTGATGTCATAGGAGAAGTTCATGTCAAGGGTGGCCAGGAAATCCGTGCGCCCCAGGTCTCCGCGGTTGTACGGCATGTAGCCTTCTACGTCCATGGACCAGACCGTGGAGATCGGCACTCCGCTCAGGCCGTTGAATACGGCACCCACGGTCAGGCCGAAGGGGAACATGTAGGAGCCGTAGGCCTTGAAGACATGGGTTCGATCCACATTGAGCGGGCCATCGATGGGTTCGAGAGTCTTGTCGAAAGCCAGATACCAGGCATCATAATACCGTTGAACGTTGGGATCGTCCCGGCCGTCTTCGTCACCTGATGCCAGGCCGGAATAGTTACCGGTCTGCCGGCTCCAGGTGTAGGAGAAGCCACCCATCCAATTGTTGGAAAACCGTTTCTCAACGGAGAGGTTGAGGCCCCAGTACTCCCGCTTTGCCTTGGGGATATTCGGAGCTCCGTTCGGGATGGCACCGTTGGCGATGTTCTCGGCCCATTTTTCATTGATATAGTCACTGCCCGGATTGGTGATGTAATACTCCTCACCGTAGGGCGTGGTAACACCGATGTCCTCGATGGCCCAGAGCAGATGTTTGTTCACCAGGCGGGCCTTGAAAGCGATATCGCTCGTAATGCGCTGTTCGAATCCCAGGGAGATTTCCCGCTGGCCCATGGGGCGGATGTCCGGGTCGGTGGTGTCGTGGCTGGTGGACCGGAAGTTGAACACCGCCAGCGGCGTATCGTACACCCAGTCATCCAGACCGATCTTGTTCCATTCGTAGGTGTTGAGGGGATAGATGGCGCTGACCCACTTGTTGCCGCCATAGGTGTTGGCGGCCATGTGCAGTTTCATCACATCGTAGAAGATGCCGAATGAGCCCGAAATCTTGGTACTGGCGTCCCCTTTGACATCCCAGATGAAGCCGATACGGGGGGCCATCTTGTCCGTGAATTCCCAGGTCATGGGATCGGCACTGTACTCGGGCTGATCACTGTAGGATGGAAAGTACTCGGACTCGGCGCGGACACCGAAATTCAGGGTGAACCGGCCGCCGATGGTCCAGCTGTCCTGCAGGTACAGAGCCCAGCGATTGGCGTACACGTTGTAGCATTCTCCGTAAGGACCGGTGTCCTCATTTCCACGGATGCCGTAATACCCGTAGGTGCCTCGGCCGTAGTTGGTGCCGTAAGCGATGTAGTCACGGTCCCAGGCCAGCATAACCAGCGGATAGGCGACAGACTCATCGTAATCCTGCCCCTGACGCACGAACTGTACACCGGCCTTGATGGCATGGTCGCCGCCGAAATTCAGGTAATAGGACAGATCGAGATTGACGCTCATCTTTTCGTTCTTGTTTTTCACGAGGTCATACGGTGTAGCACCGCTGTTAAACTTGGTTGAACGGACATATTCATCAGGAATCCCCAACCCTGCGTTGCTGGTACCGAAATATCCGCCCGGAGCCTCGGTGCAGAAGTACCATCTGGGTTCCGTGGGACCAATCAAGGGATTTTTGCGATCCTGCATGAAATAACCTCCGCGCAAGTTGACCTGCAGATTGCCCACATTCCAGTCCAGGGTGACGTTGGCCGAATAATTGGGGTAGTCCCAGCCGTAATCTTCATACGAAATCGTTGGGTCGGCATTGCTGGCCGCCATCGGCTGAGTTTCATAGCCTCTTCTGGTCCAGGAATTGGAAATAAAACCCGCACTGGCTCGCAGGTTGGGAGCCAATTGACCGGTCAGCTTGAAGCTGTAGTTCCAAGAGGTCTCGCTGTAGTCCCAATCCTTGGTGATGTACTCTTCATTGGCTCCGGTACGGTGGTTGACCGTTCGGGTGTTGGTGTAATAAACCGGCATGAAGGAACCAAAGAACCACAGTTTGTCCTTGACAATGTAACCGCCCAGGTTGAAGCCGCCCTCGAAACGATGATCGTTGTCATCACCGAGAAACTCGGTATACTTGTAATACCGCGCGGTCATTCCTGTCGGATCGGTGTGGTCGAGATCCAGACGATCACTGTACGAGGCACGAAGCGGAGCGCCCTGGTAGTAGCCCAGGACCTCACCGTGAAATTCGTTGCCGCCGGAACGGGTGATGACGTTGATCACGCCGCCCAGGGATCCGCCGTACTCGGCCGCGTAACCGGAAGCCTTAACCTGAACCTCCTCGACAAAGTCGAAGTTGACATTCTGACCTCTGGCTCCGTTGACGATGTTGGTGGTATCCACACCGTCCACATAGTAGACATTCTCGAGACCGGAGGCGCCGTCAAAGGAAGCACCGGCCACCAGGGGCTCGTTCTGGACACCCGGGATGGTGGTCAGCAGGGAGTCAAAGTTCCGGCCTTTGGGCAGAGTCTGAAACTGCTCCTTGGTCAGGGTCTGGGTCTTGGCCGTGGACTTGACATCAATCTGGGCGGCAATTGCCGACACCGTGATCTGCTCGGTCACTTCCCCCATCTTCATGGGAACATTGAGGGTGACGGTCTGCTCGGCCACCAGATTGACGTTCTTCTGTACCACGGTCTGGAGCCCCTGCAGGGTGAAGGTCAAGGTGTAGACACCGGGGGCCAGATTGAGCAGTTTGTAGGTTCCGTTTTCGTCGGAAACTGCCGTAGCTTTACCGACCAGCTTGGAGCTGGCGGCTTCCACAAGTACACCGGGGACCGTGGAACCATCTTCCAATAGAATAGTTCCCATAATCTTTCCGGTGGTTTGCTGCGCCATCATACCGCCTGCTGCAAACAGAAGGCAGAAGCACAGCAACGAAGCTTTCTTGAGAAAACTTGTCATAAAAACCTCCTTTTCGTTTTTGCATTGATGCGGTGTCAGTCTAAGCAGTCAGGAAACAAAAAGATTCACTACAGATGTCGGATTTTGCAGAATCAGTCTAAAGTTTTGTAAAACCCCATATGTGCTTTTTATCAACAGAAAACCTTTTTATAGGTTAAATGTTTCATAATGATATTTACTCTATAGAATTTTCCAATTGCCATCGTTCCC
>CAYMND010000395.1:0-3150 GCA_964391685.1 uncultured Clostridia bacterium
GCCCAGATCGCCATCCAGTCCGCGCTGACCGGTCACCTGGTCTTTACCACCGTCCATGCCAACAATGTCTTTGACGTGCTGGGACGTTTCATTCATATGCAGGTCGATAGTTACAGCTTCATTTCCGCTCTCAACTGCATTGTCGCCCAGCGACTGGTGCGCACCCTCTGCCCACGCTGTAAAATGGAGGATGTGCTGACAGCGGAAGAGTGTGAGCGCAACTACATTCGAACCGATGAAATCGGCGAGCGGGTCTACCGGCCTGTGGGTTGTCCCGAATGCAATCAGATGGGGTACTCAGGGCGCAGCGCCATCGGTGAAATCCTTGAATTGACCGATGAAATCAAGGAAATGATACTGGACAAGAAACCAACATCCGAGATAAAAAAGAGGGCGATTGAAAGTGGTATGACCCCCATACGCCGGGATGGACTCATGAAGGTTAAGACCGGCATGACGTCTTTGGAGGAACTCAATCGTGTGACGGTGCGAGAATGGATCTAGAAAAATGGTTTTTCCCCGACCAGGTGCCGGGGCAGATGCTCTATCTGGGAGAAGAACGGTCACTTCTGCTTGTCCGTGCCGGGGATGGCAAGTGGCGGGTCGGTGCGGAACTGCCCCACAGCCTGACCGATCTGTCGGCCGTCAAGTCGCTGCCGGGTGCAGTTCGCGGCCCTCTGGGCATATCTCTCGGCCCCAATCTGTTTGTATTCAACCTTTTTAATTTCGAATCTTTCCTGCCCCTGAACCAGCGGAAAAGAAACGAGTTGATTGAGTGGAGACTGCAGCGTGTTTTTCCGGACGCTCCGGAAGATATGGTTAAAACCAATCTGGTCTACAAAAGGAAAACAGTGCTGTCGACCCTGATCCCGGGAGAGATTCTGAGACATTGCGAGTCCCATTTCAACGCTCTGGGATTTCCGGTGTCGTACATCAGCTGTACCAGCGTCGAGGCCATTCGGAAAACCGCCCGAATCACGGACAATCCCCTGATGATCCTGGAACAGGACGGGCAATTGCTGATGGTGACCCTGGTCAGACACGGAATCCCGCTGTTTGTGCGCAAAATCCGGTTTTCGAACCTGGACGAACTGATTACAGCCCTGCGCAAAACCATCTCCTTCATTCAGGAGCAACAGGGAATCCCTGCCGCACTCTATGTGGCCAATCCCCTGGGAGGGGACGAATACCGGAATTGGAGTGACCGGATTTCCGACCTCAACCCGGTTCCTCTGCCACAGCTTGCGGACCGCTTTTCTCTGTTTTTACCCTAGAGGAGGCATAATCAGTATGGAAATGAGCACATACAATCTTGCCAAAAGCCCTCGGATCAATCGGAGACTTTCCCGCTGGCGCATCATGGGAGTGGTTCTTTCGACCCTGATTCTTGTCGGTTCTGGAGCCTGGCGCCTCGATCGCTTCCTGTCACAGCAACATTCCCTGAGGAACGAAGCGGCGGCTCTGCGCCTTCGGCAAGATCAGGCCAGAAGAAAAATCAGTCTTGCCGACAAGGTGATCCAGGATCAGAAGAAAATCTGGCTGGACAGAATAGAATGGGCCAATGGTCTGGTGAATACCACGGCGCCGATTATTTCCCGTCACTTCGAACAACTGGAGGCCCTTCTTCCTGAACGGGTGAGGCTGGAGAATCTTACATTCGATCGCAAGGGTGAAAACAGCTTGACTCTGGAAGTCGTTGCCGCCACCAGTAGCGAGCTTTTCGAACTCTATCGCCGACTGGCTGGATTTGAACTCAAGGTGGCAGGAGAGAGCGGTTTCAAGGATGGGGCCATCAAGGCCGGCCTGACTGTCGCTTTCCCGTCGAAAGGGAGGTAATGCGATGAGAAGGCTCAGTGCATACCTTTTTTCCGCCTTTCTTCTGCTGTCGGTGGTTTTTCTCGGTTCCGTGCTGGCGTACACTGGGTTCGGAAGGGTTACCGATTCCAGTTTGGAGGAACAGGAAAGCAGTACGGTCGAACTGGAAAACCGAGCCCGGGAGCAGGCACTCCTGGCTGAACACTGGTGGGGGGCGGAAAATGAGTACAATTCGTTTCGGGAGAAATACCTGATCAACCTGGATCGGTTCGCTGAATTCCGTCGCTCCCTGGATGATATGATTATCCGCAGGGGGCTGATTTCTTCGGGATTCAAGTATACCAACCGCAACAGTCCGGACGGGAAATTGACTTTCGTGCGCTTTTCATTCGCTGTCAGAGGTACGTACGGTGAGATCAGGCAATTGATATGGGAACTGGAGCATTTGCCCCATGCCGCCCGTATCGGTAGCCTGTCCATGCAGCAGGATGAAGGTGGAGTCCAGTGTGGACTGGAACTGGAGGTTGTATTTGAAAAGTAGACATCATCTGCTTCTGTCGGTTGTACTGGCTGGAGGAATCGGCCTCGGCGCCGTTGACTCGTTTCATCTGATCAAAATTCAGCCACGGCAGCTCGATTCTTTTCGGATAAAGCGGGACCTGTTCGTCTTTGGCAGATTACAAACCAATAGATCACCTGTCACAGAGGCGCAGATCGCAGCACTGCCACCTCCGTCTTCAACGGACCCGATTGTCGGACCCATCGCCGGAGAACCGGTTACTCCTCGGTTTGAAGTGGTCTTTCTCGGCTCAATCGTGCGCAAGGAGAGACGATGCGCTCTGTTGGCCGTTAACGGGGAGATGCAAGTGGTCGAGGAAGGTGAAACCCTGGAGAACGGATGGTGCGTCAAAAAGGTAAGCCTGACCAGCTTGACAGTGAAAACAGAACAGGGCGACATGTTGTTCGCAGTGGAAGGAGATGGCCATGAATAGAAAGGGTATAAACAGAACGGGTCATGTTTTGGCTTACGTGTTCCTGATCGTGGTTTTAATGGGATGTGCTTCGACGAGCCGGCATTTCAACGGACAGCTCGAAAAGATAGAAGGCGGAGACGAAGCGACCATCGCCCGTCTGGAGACGGCGGTGAAAGAGAATCCGAATGATCGGGAATTACAGATTCATCTTTTTCGGACCAAATTGAACTTTTACCTGGGTGAGCTGGTCAAGGCCCGCAGATTGATGCAGCAGGATAGAAAGGAAGAGGCCTTTGCCGCTTACGATAAGGCCTATGGAGTATTTCCCGACAATGTTCGTCTGCGGGAGGAGATCCGGTCG
>CAYMND010000396.1:0-3150 GCA_964391685.1 uncultured Clostridia bacterium
CCACCCTCCTTACCTCATGTGAGTCCGATTCGATACCGCAGCACAGCCATGGCTGAAAATTGACAACTCTTTGCTTGATCAGTATATTAGCAGTATGAATAAAAATGGCTGCAAGGGTTTTTCAACCGTACGGATTTTCATTCTGACCGCAATTCTTTCCTTTTCATTGTCGGCGGTGAACACCAGCGATTCCCCATACGGCATCAATGTCCACCTGGCGCCGGATGCCGTACTCGGCAAGGTGCAAAGTGCGGGAATCAAATGGATTCGTGTCGACATTCTCTGGAGGGATATCGAGGTCAGCAACCTGAATTATCTGTACGGAAGTGTCGATCGGGTGGTCAACTATGCCGATAAGAACGGCCTGTCGGTTCTGGGAGTTATGGCCTATTCTCCGACATGGACAAACAGCAGCAAACAATACACCCAGCCGCCGGACAACATCGCCCTGTGGACCAGATTTGTCACCAAGACGGTCAACCGGTACAAGAACCGGGTGAAATACTGGAGCATCTGGAACGAACCCAATCTGGAAGAGTTTTTCGCCCAAGGGAAGGATGTTTTTGTAAGCAAGATTTTCCTCCCGGCCGCTCAGGCCATCAAGGCCGCCGATTCCGGGGCGTTCATCGTCGGACCCGATCTGGCCCACAAGACCACCACGGGCCAGGAGTGGTACTTCTGGCTCAAATATATACTCGACAACGCCGGTCAATACATCGATGTCATATCTCACCACGTTTATCATGATCCGAGTGTCATTTTCCTGTTCGAACTGCTGGAGAAGGGGGAAGCGCTGATTCCGGGAGTCAAGACCATTATCGAGGAGGCGGGGTACGGGCATCTTCCCTTTTGGATCACCGAAACCGGCTGGCATACCTACAAGGTTTCCGAGGAGGTTCAGGCGGACCGGTACCTGGAATTTCTGCAGCGCATGCAGCTGAAAGGCTACCCCCACAAGGTCTTGTTTTATGAAATCATTGACGATTCAAATACGGCGGTCAATCCGTACGGGATTCTGCGGGCCAGCCGCAACGAGAAACCGGCCTATAAAGTCTACGCCGATTTCATCGCCGGTCTCTATCCTCCACTGGGAGAGGATGATGACAATACGGACAGCAAGAAATGCTACGCCGAAGAGACCGTGGCCAGCCGCGGCGACCGGGTCTATCAGCGGGAAACCCTGGAGAGACTGAGACTTCTTCGGGACCAGCTGACTGTGCTCATGCCCCAGGGAGCCTCTCTGGTTCGGAATTACTACCGTCATGCTTCCGAGTTCGCCGACCTGACCCGGACCGATTCCCGTTTGTTCCGTCTCGGACAGAACCTGCTGCTCGATCTCGGTGAGGCCTGGCATGAAGCCGACGGGCAGAAACTGCTGACTCTGCAGCAGAATATTTCCGTTGAGGCCGATGAGCTCCTGAATATCCTGCTCCAGAAGAGCCTGAGCCCTTCATTTCGGAGAATGGTCGAGTGGTGTGTGAACCAGTTGCGGTTCATTTCTTTGGACGGGCTCGAGGCCTACAAGGATTTTCACCTGCCCCGGCAGCTCGACGCAGAGAACTGATCCGTTTTTTCCAGGCCATTCCGCCCAAGAAACCCAGTACGGAGAGAATGATACCGATGAGTGTGGAATAGGGCCAGGAAGGCCACACAGAGGCCAGTTTTCCGGTTGAGCTCTGTGCTATGAAGCTGAAAACGGCGAAACCGCCGCCGCAGGAAAGGCTGAGCAGGGCCGCCGCGGAAGGCCCCGGTCCTTTGAGCAGAGCGTAGATGCCGGGAACGAACAGGGCGCAGCTCATCAATTCTCCTGCCAGTCCCAGCAGTTTGAGGATCGACTGATGCCGCAATGCGATCCAGAGAGCCATGAGCCCCAGCAGAATGACCCCGGCTCCGCGCAGATTCATTTTCACCCATAGGGAGAGACGTCGGCCGCTGCCGGGATGAAGTGCCAGGGCTCCGTTGTTGAGGGCCGTGTCGGCTGTGGACATGATGGCCGCGGCCAGACCGATTTCGATGATCAGATTCATCCACAGCGGGATCTGTTGGCGGACGGTGAGCAGAGCGGATTGTCCCGGAGCCACCGCCGGGCGCCACAGGATCGCGGAAAGGGCGACCGTGGAGATCAGCAGAGTGAACAGAATCATGGAAAGAAACAATCCCTGGCGGGCGCTGCGCACACTCCGACTGGCGCTGATCCTCTGCCAGATGATGGGGGAGATGGTCCAGGCCAGGGTAAAACCCAGGGTGATGGACAGATGCCGGGGCAGGTGGGTGAAGAAGTGGAAATCCTGGGGTGTAACGCGGGCGTCCGGAGAATAGATCAGTGCCCCGAGCAGCAGGAGAAGGACGGCGGCGCTGAGAAGGAGAAGCTGGGAACGATCGGTTCTGACAATGGAACGGAATCCGCCGAAGGCACTGTAGGCGATGACGCAGAGTGTGCCCATGATGATGGCGCTGCGGGGCTCGATGTCGAAAAGAGGGGCGATCTGTCCCCAGGCGCTGAACTGCGAAGCGGCAAGCAGGATCATGTATGCGGCCACCACCACGGTGACGAAGCCGGCTACGCCGGAGCCGAAGTGGGTATGGAAAAATTGGGAAAGGGAGGTGTGTCCCAGCTTCTTGATCCGGGGAGTGAGGACGATGAATGCAGTCAGGGTGGCCAGGGTCGGGGCTCCGAGGTTCCAGAGGCTGGAAAAGCCGGCGCGGATGGACTCGTCAAAAGTGACCAGGCAGGTGGCGGCACCGAACCAGGAAGCGGTTACGGTGAAGGCCATGGCCGGGACTCCCAGGGGGCGGTCGCCGAAAAAAACGGTTTTCCCGTCCGGTCTGATCCGTTTTTTACCGTGGATTCCGATCAGAATCATGACCAGAGAATAGACTGCGAACAAGCCGATGAACATTGACATGGGGATTATTGTACCCGACCGGCGACGTCAGGGCAATTCGCTTTGGTACGCTGGGGGTTGGTCCGGTTTTTTCAAAATCGAATTGAGTGTCAGCAGTCGGGGGAATGCGGGAAAGAGGATGAATTCGACCCGGCCTTTGATTTCGTTGAAGGGCAGGAGACCCAACTGTCGACTGTCGATGGAAAGATCGGCGTTGTCGCCCAGGTGAGCGCATCGGTGTGGCCGTCGAAGTCGATCGGAGGTA
>CAYMND010000397.1:0-3113 GCA_964391685.1 uncultured Clostridia bacterium
TACCTTGAAATTCTGAACATTGGCAGCATGAAGGTAGAGGTACCTGCTCAGAAGCTTGCACCGTTACCAAACAAGTATCATGACAGGAAAAAACTCGATCGTTTTCTGGAGCGCAGGAAATGTCAGCGTTCTCGGCGGTACACTGTGGCACAGAGTGTATTTCGCTGGTTGTTCACCCTATATTTCATGTTTTGTCGTACCGGCTGGCAGTACGGAATCAGTCGGTTTGATAAAATTAGACTTGCTTATAGAGCGTATTGGAAAAAACGTTATTTCAAGAATCTCAGTACCCCAGTTCAGCTTTTATGGCTATGTCACGAATTGTTCAAGGTTTCAATTCTAAGAAGGGGTGATGTTGCTGAATGCGGATGTTATGACGGATACAGCACATCGATTCTCTCCTTGGCTTGTCGTCTGGTAGGGCGGAAACTGTATGTCTGTGATAGCTTCGAAGGCCTCCCTGATCCTGACCCAAAGGAAACGATGACGGTAAGGAGTGGTTCAGCGTTCTATCAATGGAAAAGAGGTGAATTCGCTAGCCCCGGAGGCCTAGAAGGTGTTAAAGAAAAGGTCAGTCGTTACGGGGCTATCGAGTCTTGTGTGTTCATCCCGGGCTTTTTCAGCGATTCTTTGGTTGACCTTCCTGCCGATTCATTGGTTCTCGTTTTTGAGGATGCAGATTTGACCAGTTCAGTTAAAGACTGTATCCGATATCTTTGGCCACGTCTTCGTTTTGGTTGTAAATTCTTCAGCCATGAACCCTGGTCCATTGATGTTGTATCGATCTTTTTCGATAGATTGTTTTGGCAAAACACCTTTGGTTGTCCACCGCCAGGGTTCTATGGTGGAGATATGGGTGGAATTCGGTCTCAATTGCTCTATTTCAAGATCGGATATGCATTGAAAAGAGATTTTGAGAAAATAATAAAGAAAGGCAAACGAGTAATGATCAGCGGATCTCTTTGATTACGGTTTTATTACCAGGCATTGTGTCTCTGCAACTTCAACGATGTGATGCCTGTTCTCTGAAAAGTATTCCTCGAAAGCCTTCTTGACCCCGGGCGTGTTACCTCCATGACCGCCGGTCAGGTTGTAGTTGTGGCTGATGATCCGGCCCCCGGAGACCAATCGGGGCCAGAACCATTCCAGGCAATCCAGTGTGCAACGGTAAAGGTCCACATCCAGATGAACGAGTTTGAATCGTTGATTGGGTAAGTCGAATTCTGGATGCTGAGCAATTGAATCGGGGAAAACACCTTTGATCAAATGGACGTTGGGGTAGTCACCCACGTATTTCTGTACAGAATCGAAGCTGGTGAGGGTATGCGTCCGGATATCGGTTCTCCAGTGGTCAATGGAAGTATCTACTCGTTCGTTGGGCATTCCTTCAAAAGTGTCGCACAAAAAAAGTGGAGTGTTCCCTTTGGCTTGACAAATAATAATGGCTGATCCGCCTTGGTTGACTCCTACTTCAGCTAAAGCCCCTTCGAGAGCGGCTGTATCTCTCACGCTGCTGTAAAGCAGGTATGCCTCCTCGGGACTTTGCGATAAACCGCGGGTGGCTGGTCTTTTTTTGATCGTCTCAACAAGCGAGTCCGGAATTTTTAAAGAAGTGTATCCGTTGTGCTTGCCTGGTTTGTAATGTTGCCATTCATTCTGTTCATCATTAAAAAAGTAATACTTGAGGAATAATCGTGACATAAAATCTCCTTTGTATTATTATGCAAGCCTTGGCTGGATCTTTCTCACTATTTTTATTTTTTTTGAAAAGCCTCTTTCATTAGTGCTGTTTTATAATTGAATTGCTGTACTGATATTCATTGTTCCTTTTTGTTGGTTTTATGTCTGGCCTTCAGCAAACGTTCCCGAAACGGCTTGGCGAGAAACGACCGTGCATCGAGCCTGGACAGGCGTTCGGCCATGGCCGGGTTGACTGTAAAGATCAGTTTGTCGGGGGGAAGGAACTGGCGCATGGCGATATCGGTCGATCCGATAACCGCCCGGGGAAATTCGCAGCCGACAGCCTGGCTGACCAGCTGTGAGCAGCCCGAGCCGAAGGGCGCGATAACGGGGGCCGGGTCTGACGGATGGGCATGATAGTGAGCTCCGATGACCAGGAGGCTCAACTGGTCGGGATTGACGACGAAACTCAGGGTGATCATCTCGTCATGGCGGTCTGCCCGGTACGGCCCGATCAGCAGATGATTGTTTTTCGGTTTGTAGGGACGTTGCGATTCGATCCAGGCGCCCATTGACTCGTGAGAGTCTTTCAAACCTTCTTCGTCTGCCAGAAAGCGAATAAAAGCATCCTGATCTTTTCGCCGCTTGTTAAAACACCATGTTCCGGCTCCCGGACAACCGTGACTCTCTTCTGTGAGCACCAGACTTTTTCCCTGTTTCCATTGTTTGTAGAAGGCGAAACAGCAACTGTGGCCGAGTCGGGCAGGTAGGACTAGGGGAGAGAAAACATCCGGTTCCGATGTGTCGTAAACCGCGATCAGGGGCTCAGTGTATTCGATCTGTTCCAAAAGGTAATCCAGATTCATTGTCAACCTCCTCGGACTTTGCCGGATTCTTTATGGTTCCTCAGAATATTGATGAAACGGGTGGCGCTGACCGGATGGTGGGCCACCACCCGACCATTGACTATGATACAGAAAGTACCGAAAGGGGACGGGCATTCCTGGGCTTCCAAAGCGCTGCAGATGGTCATTACCCGGGGATGGATCGAAAACTCTTTTTCCGCCCTTTCACACATTTCCCGTACATTTTTCACTGTATAGGGGCATTGGTCCGCTCGAAGAATGAACACCCCGCTGTTGTACTTTTCTAAAGAGTTTGCCATGGCATCATGGTTGAAACGCGGGATTGCACATTTGTCTTTCAGCGGCAGATACAACAACTCAAAATCAGGTTTGGCTGTATCGCTGACAGAGAAACCGGCTTTTTCAAAAATCCGTTTATCCGCCATGAACGATCCTTCCCGGCAGACAACCGCGACACTGTCTTTTTTTTGCTTCATTGCGTCACTGATGCAGGATTCAAGCAGCATGGAAGCGTATCCTTTTCCCTTGTATCCCTTTTTGAAGCCGACGAAAACACAGTGAATGAAG
>CAYMND010000398.1:0-3103 GCA_964391685.1 uncultured Clostridia bacterium
TGCAGCACGGAAGAAGGAGATTCGGAGTACAGGGGGGGGCAAAAAAGAATCGCCCAGGTCAGCATCGACAATACAGGGAAAAAGAGAAAAACCTTCATTGTATCAATGAATATGATATACGCGGAATCTTTTTTTTTTCAAGCATTCGTCAGGAAAAGAACGGTGATGATCTATTACTCCGGCAGAAACAGCATCGTTCCACTGGGGAAGTTGCTGAAGTCGGTGATTTCGCTGCCGGATACGAGGCGGTCCGGTGGAATGAAGTAAACGGTTTTGGGGTCTTTGTGCCTGGGTCCGGCCAGGCTCCAGGGGGTTGTCCCTCTGACGGCTCCGATTTTACGGGGTGGGGCATAACCGATCAGCATCCGGGTTCCTTGCGGAATCTGATCCCAGTCCTTTATTCGGTCTCCGCGAGTGATGCTTCCTTCCGGGGTGATATAGAAAGTGGAAACGGATCGATATGCCGGTCCGGCGAAGCTCCATGCAGTGGCATCGGCACTGATCAGGTGAATGGGACCGCTTTGCTGAGGTGATTGGCTGACGGTCTGGTAGAGCATGACCCTGGTGCCGATGGGAAGACGCTTCCATCCGATATCCTTTCCCACCCGGTTTCCGCGGATCTCTTTTCCGGTTGGCAGGATATACAGCGTTTCCGGACTGTCGTATTCTTCTCCGGCGATTGTCCAGGCGGTGTTGTCGGTTCGGATGATGTTGTCCTTGCCGGGTGGAGGCAGGATGGCCTCCCCGTTGATTCGGGTTCGCATCATTTTCTTGAAGTCGCGGTTGTACAGTATATTGGCCAGGAAGTCGTCGGACAGAAGACGGCCGGACTTGACATCGGGGTCGTGATCCCAGAAATCATTCAACCCCAGTTTGCTCATGTCCAGATTGATTCCATCCCGTTTACGGCCCCGATGATCGCGACGAAACCATGGGTTGGGATGTCCGTAGGCGACATGGGCGTGGGTCAGCACGTTCTTGTCCGGAATTTTGTACTTGATGCGCAGGATGGTCACCAGATAAGTCAACGATTCGTACTGTTTGTCGGTGATGTCACCGTTCACGTAAGCCACGAGTTCGATGCCAAGAGAGTGGGAACTGATGTCGCTCAAACCGTTCCACATGCTCAGCCCGGCATGATCTGCCCGGTACTTCTCATCCAGGATGTAATATATCCGGCCGTTGCGATCGATCAGATAGTGGGCATGCCCTCCATGGGTTCTGAAACGGGTTCCTTTGAACTGTTTGCCTTTACTCAGAGTGTGAAGGCTGCTCTGAAGTCCGGATTCGGTTCCATGCAGGATGATGTATCGGGTGGACTGACGGTTGATTTTTTTGAATTTTCGGCTGAGTTGCTTGCGGCAGTCCTGCCAGCCGTTCGGAGGCTTGGCGTCGCGTGCTTCTGTGCCACTGAGAAGTGTGAGCGCCCAAAAGGCAGTCAGCAGAAGCGATATTCCGTTGCATTTTCTGTCAGCCATTTATTCAGAAAAGACATTATAGCAGGCGGAGAAAAGATGCTCAAGGATCTCGTACAACATCGGTGTTTTCGGTTTAACCCTCGGGTTCTTTCAGGGGAGTTCGAAAATAGACTGTACCGGTTTTCTGATCGTGTTCGATGTCGAAACCGCGTTTTCGAAAAACGGAAATGATCCGGACATTGTCGGTCGTGGTCTGGGCCACCAGCTGCTTGCGTCTCCAACGTCTGGATATGTCCAGGCAGTAATCGGTCAGCTGGCTGCCCACGGCGCGGTTCTGCCATTTGTCTGTCACCAGTACCGCATACTCTACGGTTTCGTTCTCGGGATCCGATATCAGGCGGCCGACACCGATCAGTTTTTTTCTGCCCTCCTCTTCGATTTCTGCGACAATGGCAATCTCCCGGTCGTAATCGACGTAGCAGAATCGAACAGCAACTTCATGGGTTTCCCAGTGGAAAAAATGGTTGAATCGTGAATAGATTGATTCCTTTGAACAGCTGCGCAGCAGGTCGAACCACATCTCTTCATCCTCCGGACGGATGGGCCGGAAGACGACGGGGGTTTCGTCGATCATGACCGGGGACCTTACGTATTCCTCGGGATAGGGGACGATGGCCAGGTGATCGTAGCGGTGAGATTGCGAGGATGGGGACATGACGATACGGGCGTCCAGGGCCATGACTGCATCAGGGGAAACCAGCAACGGATTGATGTCGAGTTCCTCGATCTCCGGGTAATCGGCAGCAAGGTAGGAAAGGCGGATGATCACCTCGATCAGACGATCGATGTCGACCGGTGGTCGGCCTCGATACCCGTTCAGCAACGGCCAGATCTGCAACTCTTCCAGCATGCGGCGGGCCAGCCTTTCGTTGAGCGGCGGCAGTCCCAGTGAACGGTCACCAAAAAGTTCGGCGGTGATGCCTCCGGAACCGGCAAGAAGGACGGTTCCGAAAACCGGATCCTTTTTAATGCCCAGGATCAGTTCCAGGCTGTCCTCGAAACGGATCATGGGTTGGACGGTGACGCCGTTCACCCGGGCATGGGGAGCGTTTTCGGCTACGTTTTTCAGAATTGCCGAAAAAGCGGCTTTTGCCTCTTCGTCGTTGCGGATCCCCAGACGTACGCCTCCGACATCGGATTTATGTGTGATATCCGGGGAATCGATCTTGAAAACAACAGGATAACCGATGATTTCCGCCACTTTTACGGCTCTCTCTGGAGATTCTGCCGGGATGGGACGGCTGACCGGAATGTTGTAGGCAGCCAGCAGCTGTTTCGACAGGCCTTCCGACAAGACGGTCCTCTCTGTCGGCAGCAGAGCCTTGAACTGTTCACGGATCCGGGGGCGGTCGATGGAGAAACTTACCGGGAAATCCCGTGGAGTCTCGTATAGTGTACGCAGATTTCTGGAATATGCCACCAGAGTCATGAACGCCTGGACGGCCTGTTCCGGTGTTTTATAGGCGGCGACACCGGCCCCGCTGAGAATGGCCAACCCTTCACGCATTCTCTTGCCTCCCAGCCAGGCGGCCAGGATCGGTTTGGCAGTTTCCTTCTGCAGTTCGGCTATTGCCCGGGCTGCGGCGGCCACATCGGTCATGGCCTGTGGTGTAAGGATAACCAAT
>CAYMND010000399.1:0-3082 GCA_964391685.1 uncultured Clostridia bacterium
GGTTGGTCGCCGTTATCAGCCTGATATCGACCTTGATCACCTTGTTTGATCCCAGACGGGTGATCTCTCTCTCCTGAATGACCCGTAACAGTTTGACCTGGAGATCCGAAGGCAGTTCACCGATTTCATCGAGAAAAATAGTGCCGCCGTCCGCTTCCTCGAACTTTCCGATGCGGGTTTCCGAAGCCCCCGTATACGCACCCTTCATGGCACCGAAGAGTTCGGCCTCGATCAGTGTCGGGGGGAGTGCGGACAGGTTGACCTTCAGGAAAGGGGCTCCGCTGCGGGACGAGTAATGGTGCAGTATGTTGGCGATGACTTCCTTGCCGGTGCCGCTTTCACCGCTGATAAGAACCGTCGATCGGGAATCGGCCGCCCGGATGACCAGGTTCATCACGTTCTGCATGGGACCGGAGCTGAAAACATAGTTTTCAAATGCGAATTTCTCTTTTAATTCGTCTGTCAGGCGGCGGTTTTCGCTGATCAGGGTCACTTTTTCCAATGCCTGTTGTACGGCGTGCAGCAATTCGTCCAGTTCGATGGGTTTCCCGAGGTAGGTGAATGCGCCCATTTTCAGGAGACGTACCGCTTTTTCGATGGAACTGTACGCGGTCATGAATATGACCGGTGTGAACGGATTGAGTTCCCGGATACGGTTGAATAGTTCCTCTCCGCTCATGCCGGGCAGCTTGTAATCGAGAATCGCCAGGTCCACCTGTCGACTGCCGAAGTGCAGCCATGCTTCTTCAGCGGTACCGAACAAGGCAATGTCGTGTCCTTCCCGGTTCAGGGCATCCTGGATGACTTTGCCCGGAACCGGTTCGTCTTCTACAATCATGATATGAAAACGCTCGCTCATTTCAACGCATCTCCTTGAGTTCGATGAGGAAACGGGTCTGTCCCGGAGTACCGGAAAACAGTTCGATTCTGCCGGACAGTGCTTCGATAATCCTGCTGACAATGTGCAGGCCAAGCCCCATGCCCTTTGTTTTTGTGGAAATATACGGTTTGAAAATATCGGATGCAATCTTTGGATCGATGCCGTGACCATTGTCGGTCACGGTAATCCGGAGGAGATCTCGTTGTCTCTGCACTCCGATTTCCACCCGGTCGGCGTTTGCCTCGAAAGCGTTTTTCAACAGATTCATCAGGACCTGTTTCAACAGTCCGCCGTCGGTGGTGAAGGTGAATTCTGAAACGGGATCGATCTTCAGGTGGATGCTTCCGTTCACGAATTCCTGGCCCATGAGCCAGGAGATGTTTTTCATGAGGGTCGAGATCTCGACTTCTTCCGGGTTCGGAACGATCTCTTTCGCCAGATCGCTGTAGGACAAGATGATGTCGTTGACCCTCCGGATTTCCTGCCTGATCATGTCCCGGTAGTATTCCGTGTCCGGGCTCTTCAGGAAGGGGGCAAGGGCGTTGAAGGAAAGATAGATGGAGTTCAGGGGATTTTTGATTTCATGGGCGATTTCCGCGGTCAGGATCGACAGTTCCCTGAATCTTTTCTTTTCCTGGTCACTCTTTTCCAGTTCAAGGCGGCTTTGGAACATCTTTTTTTCAAAGGTAACCACCAGGGCGACGACAAAGAGAGAAATCGCTGTGAAGAAACCGAGAACCAGCAGGAAATTCCGGTTGGCGGCACTCTGGAAACGGTCGATAAAATCGTAGGAGAATCCGATGTGCAATCGCAACGGGGTTTCGTCCAAGGAAAGGAAGCGGCTGCGGATGTCCAGTATTTTTCCCACCGGAGAATCAATGGTGTGGATATCCTTTTTTGAGTCGAGAACCGGAAAATAGTCTTCGTAGCGGGATAACAGGTGGATCAATCGGTCATGGCGGAACAAGCCGATATAGATGATCGACTGGTTTTGAAACAGAGAGTCCAGAAAAGCGGTCAATTCCTTCTCGTTGTTTTCGGTCATGTGCCTTCCTGTCAGTTCGAGAAGGTTTTTGATGGTCGTCCCTTCGGCGACGGTGAGATCTTCGAAGCCGGTCCGGATCCGGCCGCGGTTGAAGAGATTCAGGATGAAGAGCGAAAGAAGCAGGATCAGCAGTGGAATGAAGAACAGGGTCACCAGCTTCCGAATCACTCTTTGCCTCGACGGTACTGTCTCCCCCGGGCTTTGTTTTTTCCCTGAATTCCCTTGGGACCCCGCCAGAGGGGAAATCCGTACTGATCGCGGAACAGGTAGTGTTCTCCCTGGAAAATAATGGATGCGGCCATCATGAGATGTTCGGTGTCGGTTGAAAGATCGGATCCGTTCACCTCGACTTGATTTCCGGACAGCAGATCGATCTGAAAAAACCAGTCCGGGGATACTTCGATGCGGTACGGGACACCGCTCTTTTTTTCACGTACCACAATAACAACGAACGGATTCTGATGTCCGATCTCTTCCTGTCTGATTTCGATCACTTCTCCCTGAATCGTTCTGACAGTGGCCATATTGAAGTATTTGATCGGTTCCTGCCTCTGCATACCGAAAAGGGGCAATCCGACCAACGGCAGTAAAAGAAAGACATGCATGTGAAGTTTCATGATTCACCTCAGAAAAAAAAGGATACGCCTGCGTAGACAACCGTGGCCGAATAATCAAAAAATGCATCGTTGGAACGGTTGTCTGTGAAAGAAAGGCCGGATGACAGTTCCCAGCGGCTGATCTTGCGGTTCACGCTCAATGTCCACAAGGTCTGGGTGTCGCTGCGTTCTCTGAGCGGATCGATAACCATGCCGTCCGGGTCCGTGACATAAATTCCCGGGTATCCCTTGTCAAATCGGGAAACGCTTGCCTCGATGGACCATTCCTTCGGCAGGACGGTCTTCAGTCTCAGGCTGAGCCTTAATCCGTCCCAAAGATAATCGTCGTTGTACGGGTAGAGTATATAGGCGTTTTCAATGAGGGTGTCCGCATTCTCGAGTCCCCTCAGGTTGATCCGGTATTCGGCCTCGGCGCTGATTCCGACACGAGTGCCGATACCCTGGGAGATCCGAAGCCGTGACGTCAGGTTGGGTACGGACATGGTGTGGCTGGTATTCTGTACGCCCGTATGACTCTGGTTGTTCCTCTTTCCGTACCCT
>CAYMND010000400.1:0-3076 GCA_964391685.1 uncultured Clostridia bacterium
GGAAAGACTGCTTGAAAATCGGATCGTTTTCCAGATTCTTGGGGTCTATCAGGGATGCGTAATAGGGCGTGACCGAGAACGGGAATTCGGATACGGTGCGGTCGAAGTTTTTCTTCTGTTCGGGACTGAGCTGAATTCCCAACGCTTTTTCGAATGTAGCCAGATCCCGGATGCTGTGCTTCATATGCCATTTCCATGAACTCCACAGTTCTGGCTTCTGGGCATTGAAAGCGGTAAGCAGGTCTTTCTGTCTGTTGGTCATGTTCATGGGGTTAACTCCTCTGTTCGAACGGGTTCGGGTTCATTTTCCCTCTGGGGAAAATCCTTGGCGTCAATGAGTTGGACCAGTCGTTCGAGGGACAAAGCCATCGTTGCCTGTTCAAGATCGGAGAGCTCCGACAGAGCGATAAGCAGCTTGTCCTGGAGAAGAACCGGTGCCGAGCAGGAGAGCCGTTCACCCTCCGGTGTTACATGTAGAAAGACCTTGCGGCGGTCCTGGTCGCTTCGCTTCCGGCGGACCAGTTCCTTGATTTCGAGGCGGTCGATGATACCGGTGAGGGTGCTGAATCCCAGGTTGACCGTCTTGGCCAGCTCTCCAAGGGTCAGGGGGCCCCGCTTGCTCAGGGCCAGCAGGCAGAGCATCTGGGGAGAAGTGATCCGATGGCTGCGGTTGATAAAGCGGGAATGGACGTCCATGACCCGGTTGATTCTTCTCAACGCCCAAACGATCCGTTCACCGTAATGACGGAAAAATTGACCCGGAACATCTTCAGCCGGTTTCTCATTATTCAAATTGATCTCCTAATGTCGGTTTCTTCGTACAAGATAATTACGTACAAGAAATATTATAGGGAAAAAAAGAGAAAATTACAAGTTTAAGTAGAAAAAATGCAAAAATGAAGGAAAAACAAGAAAATATCAGTTCAGTTCTGAAAAAAAGTGAGGTTTAATTGTATTACATGAATATGGAAAACCGACAGGGCAGCACTTCTTCACTGACTCTGGCGATATTTCTCTGCTTCATCCTGGGTCTGGTTGCCGGAGCCATTTGGGGAAAGGATATTCTTCCGGTGGCTCGACCGATGAAGCAGATTTTTCTGAGGCTGTTGAAAATGGCCATCATGCCGCTCATTGTAACCTCCATCATTTCCGCGGTGATCAAAGTGGGGCATCTGGGGCGCATGAGCATCAAGACCTTCGGTTATTACATTGTCAGCAGTCTGATGGCCATATTCACCGGGCAATTTCTGGTGAATCTGTTCAAGCCTGGTATCGGTGCCGACGTCATGTTGACGCAGGAGCCTGTGACCGTGGCGGCGGCTCAACAGAGTGTCGGTGACATGCTCATTGAGATGATTCCGGAAAATCCTTTTTCATCGCTGGTCAACGGGGATGTGCTGCCGGTCATATTCTTTTCCATTCTGTTTGCGGTTTTTGTCGTCCGTCTGGAAGAGGAACGACGCTGCCTGATGGGGGATTGGTTTTCAGCCGCCTTTGACGCCATGCTGAAGATGACCCTGTTTGTAGTATGGAGTGCACCGCTGGGTGTCTTTGCCATCGCCGCCCAGATTGTCGCCGAGACCGGTTTCGAGGCCTTCGTTTCGCTGGGATTCTATTTCGGTGTCGTGCTGCTGGGGCTGTTGATTCATATGGGACTTAATCTTCCGGTCCTGCTCTTCTTCGTGGGCCGGGTCAATCCCTGGAAGCATTACAAGGGGATGGGAAGACCCCTCCTCTTCGGGTTTTCCACCTGTTCCACCATGGTTACGCTGCCCCTGACCATGAAAGCGGTTACCGGCAACTCGAAAGTGTCCCAGAAAATCGCCGGATTCACCCTGCCCATCGGGGCTACTGTAAACATGGACGGTACGGCTCTCTACGAATGTGTTGCAGTGATTTTCATCGCCCAGGTCTACGGGTTCGAGTTGACCTTCGGCGCCCAGATGATGGTGGCCTTTACCGCCCTTCTGGCCTCCATCGGGGCGGCCAGCGTGCCCATGAGCGGTATGGTGATGATGACCATCATCCTCAAAGCGGTCGGGTTGCCACTGGAGGGTGTGGGGATCATTCTGGCGGTGGATCGCATTCTCGATATGTTCCGAACCACCGCCAACATTCTTTCCGACAGTTGCGGGGCGGTGATTGTCGCCCGCCTCGAAGGAGAAAGCCTCGAAGGTATGGGAACGGAAGGAGACTGAAACGAGAATATTCGCCGAAAGAATGAATATATGATATTCTATTGCTTATTGAGGCCTGGCAACAAAGGCTCATGAAGAGAAGAGAGGAAAAAATGAAAAGCAATCTGGCCATATTGTGGGATATAGAGAATGTCACCCCATCCAGTGATTCGATGTTTGTCGAGGGGCTGCTCGATTATGCGCGGCAACTCGGCAATGTCTCGGCGGCCATTGCCATCGGAAACTGGACCAACAAGATCAAGAACCAGCTAGCGGTCAACATTTCGGGAAAAGGGTTCGAGCTGATCCATCTGCCGCAGCACGACGACAAACGAAAACGGCACAAGAACAGTTCTGATTTCGTTCTCATCGCCAAAGCCACCGAGATGATTTTTCAGTATCCTCATATCCGCACCTATATCCTGCTGACCGGTGACATCGATTTCCGGCCGCTGCTGCAGACATTGAAGAAGCACGGTAAGATGATCATCGTGGTCTGCGACTCCAACACCGCTTCCGAACAATTGTTGGAGCTGGCCGACGAGTACACCGACTACCGCAACCTGATTCCCGGTGATGCCACGGATGCGGCAGCCGAGACCGAGAACCTCAATATACCTCTCAAGCGAGAGGAGGCGTTCCCCCTGTTGGCCGAGGCGGTGATGATGATGAACCAGCACAAGAAGATTCCCACTCCGGGATCGGTGAAGGTGCGCATGCAGCTTCTCAACGAGAACTTTTCCGGTAATGTGGAGGGATTCAGACATTGGCAGGACTTCATCACCGATGCCGCCCGGCGCAAGGTCATCGAGGTCCGAAACGAGGGGGAGGGTATGGTGCTGTCGCTGCCGGAAGGTCGGGTGTCATCGGCGCCCAAGGGGCCGCAGCTTCCCCAGATC
>CAYMND010000401.1:0-3074 GCA_964391685.1 uncultured Clostridia bacterium
GTTTTTCGATTCATGAAACCTCCTGAAGATATCTGCCAACAGATCAGCAATCGTCTTACCAAGGTCCTTTGGTGAATGAACCCGATGAGGTTTCCTGTATAACTTCATAAAACAGACCCCCTGAAAATGTAGCCAGACCCCGTTTTTCAATAGTGAATTTTCTCGCCTTTTTACAGAGCTAGGATTATTTATTCAAAAAGCCGAACAAACGGGGACGTACCTTTGGAACTTGGAATTTTCCGTCGGCCAGTTCCCAATCCAATCGGCCCCCAGACTCAATTTACTGTCACGAAACTTGCCCCTGCCCTCATTCTGCCAGAGTTCATCAGGACCAATACAATCCAGATAAACATCCAGCATACCTTTTGGAACCAGTCCCTTTTATATTATCTCAAAGAGAATGACTTTATCCTGCTCGAGATACCTGGCGGTTTCTTCCAGGGCTGCCGCTGTGCCTCGTTCCGTTTTGATCTCAATCCCTTCAGGATAATAGAGTTGGGCGATTTTACCGGCTATATACCCGCCTTCTGCCAGGAACTTCATGTATTCACTCTGTTCCAGACCCGATGGGTAGCCCATTTTCTTGTAATAGAGTTTGGTTGGACAGGTTCGGCCAACCTTGAAGTCGCTCTTTGAGAGGAACATTATTACCTCAACTCTAACCTCAATCTTAGAAGCTTATTCCACTTCGATAATTTCCAAATGCTCAAATTTTCCGGAAACGGTCTTTTGGTCCAGCATGGTGATGAATTGGTACAGGAGTTGACGATCGATTCCGGGCAAAAAGTGATCCGCTTCGAAGTGGTCGGTTTCCAGGATGGCTTCGGGATTCCAGTACATACCATAGTAGTCATATGCGCAGAGATAACAGCCAAAATCATCATCATATATGTAATTATCAACATCTCTACCGCAAAGAGGACAAGGGCGATCGTTTGCCATCAAGCAGCCATTTTCTTCGTCAATACTTCTGGGTTGAAAGGGAATTACAGAAAACAGACCTGAGAATTCAGGGTACTTTTCAATTCGGTTATCGTTCATGTTTGCCTCCATTCACCGATTTTTTATTCAGAGGCCATGAACATATTCATTATACCAGAAAAAAGTGACCCTTTTATTGCAATTCACGTTAGTCACCCCTTGTTTAGAACAATCCCATTTTGACATAATCGGCTTCATCTTTGGGGAAATGGTCGCTTTCTTTCCAGCCTTCAAGCTTAAAATCCGAGATGATGTGTTGCCTTGCCACATCCGCAGCCTGATCGCCCCAACGAGCTCTGACCTCCTCGATCCCTTTCAGGTGATGTCTTTTCTGGCGATGCCGCATTCGGCACTGAGCTGTCCCGGCAAACTCATCGAGCCAGCTATGAACGTAGCCATACTCCTGGCCGAACAAGGCCAGGGATTCTGAAAGGTGCTCTTCATATCGCATGGGCCCTCCTGATATGGCAGTGGCTTCATTTCCTCATCGTCATTCTAAGCACAAGTAGCCTATCATTTCATGATAGACATCCAAAATTATGTTTTCCACAAAATGTCTTCGAATTTTATCAAACCCTTGCCTTCCTCATTTTTTGTGCATAACTGGCTGATATATCAGCACTTATCTTTGATGGCTGCACACTTGAACAGTTTGCACATATTCATTTACTCAAGTGACCCGATAGATAATGGTATTTTGGCATGCTATATTTCAACCATTTGGAAACAGCCTTTGTACGATGATAACCTGAGGTTTATTATTCTCTTCCTAACCCAATTTTATTCCTAAGGGCTTCTAAAGCAGCAAAATCCCATTTACTGGGATAGTTTTGAGGATAAATTTCAATTTTCTCATCCATCGCTTTAGATAAGATCAATACCGGTTTTTCGAATGAGTTGTTATAAACCAATGCCCGATCTGCAACACGGATGGCCTCAGCGAGAAAACTGTCCATAAACCGATAATACCGAGTCACAATTTTTTCGGCAGGAACATCATGACCACCTGCAGACACTCTTGATTTAACACGCTCTACATTGATGTCGGGATCATGAGTGAGAACAACAACCAGGTTAACTTCATAACCTTTGGCCTTTGCATCTTTCATTAATTCGAGTTTTGATGGCGTCGAAAGAACCGTTTCGGTCGTAAAAGAAACACCTTTAGAAAGGGCTACCTGGCGAAGTTTATCGGCCATTATGGCCGCAGATAAATTGTCTAGTCCATGTTTTTTTACCAGGTCATCTGCATTTATGTAAAGCTCGGGTTTGTTGGGAATTTTTTCAACAATTGTGCTTTTCCCAGAACCATTTGGACCAGCAATGATCAAAAGCTGGGGCGTTTCATGTAATTTATTTGTCATTCAACTTAATATATTCTTTGCGCCCATCAGGGAATTGACGGCAAAGCCCCTTTTCATCCTGAAAAGTTACAGGGAGACCTTGAGCATGAAGGCCGCTAATAGCGGCTGTGGTAGCCTTTGCCAACAGCGTTTCTTGCTCTTCTTTGGTCATATCCCAAAGGCTTACATTCTCCGGGACTTTTATGGGAAAAGGGATCTCCTTTCTAAGTTGTATTTGCCGATACAGCATATTAACGACTGTTGAATGGTCGAGACCCAAACTTTGCAGAATTTTCCCAACAGATTCCTTCAAGTATTTGTCAGTACGAATGCTTAGTGTAGCTGTTTGTCCAGACATGCCAGCCTCCTTACATATAATGTAATACAATATTTCTACATTGTCCATACAATTGTTGGCATTCATAAATATAAATACAAAGGAAGAGCGACACTGATATGATGTGCTTTTGGGAAAATCCGCTAAAAGCCGGTCAGCGCCTAAAAGAGAAGCCCCGCCCAGGGGGTAGTAGGCGGGGCCATGAATTTGTGGTGATGTCCATAGGGAATGTAATATAAAATTCTATGGCAGAAAAAAAGAAATATCAAGAACAAAACAAAAGAAACCCCGCCTCAAAAGGAAAAAAGGCGGGGTTGTTTTGGTTGTGGCTATGGTTATAGATTAAGGCATTATAGATAAAAGATCAAGCATTTCCTTTAACCCTGAAAATATCGTCAACAACCGTTTGGATC
>CAYMND010000402.1:0-3070 GCA_964391685.1 uncultured Clostridia bacterium
CGCACCCGGTAATGGAACCAGGGCAGGTATTCCAGAATGACATTCCCCTTCCAGTCCAGCTCTTTAAACCGATCGACCACAGACAAACAGAAGGGGTCAAGTGGAAGATGATGCTCATCCGCACCGATGGCCGAAAGGTGTACGGTTTTGATGCACCGGTGATATCGTTCAATAATGGCCATGATTTCGGCCTGATCATGAATATGAGCCGTGTCCAGGGTCATGGGCAAGCCCAGCTCGATGATTTCCCGAGGGCTCATGATCCGGTTGTAGCCCCCGAAGGTCTCAATGGAAAACACGCCCTCCATATCCATTTCATCCTCAAGGCGTCTGAGTCGTTCTAAAGCCGCTTTTTGATGATCGAGTCGCCTGGTTTTCCGATTGTCCGGATGCAGCGTAATATCGCGGATCCCCAGATACCGGGCCAGTTCAAGCGTCTTTCTGCCCCAATCGAGAAAACTGTCCTCGCTGATGCGGCCCTGAGTAGCATGAATTAACGATTCCTTCAGGGGTCAGTCCCTCCCCCTCATCAATCAATGATTTACAAAGTCCAATCAAGTTATCTATTCAAAACAAATAATGTTTAAAAAAGATTTTAACCATAGTACAGAATATTGCACAACCGCCCTCAATATCCAATACTTCTCCCCTTCCGGACAATGCTTAGCGATCACTTTTTCGATTTTATGCATCGGCTCAGTCATTTTTTTTGCCTTTCGGCGTCTTCTTCTCAACCTTTTTCTGCACGTCTTTGATGGCATCCAGATACGCCTTCTCGACCGAGCTAAGATTTTTCACTTTGTATTTTCGGTATTCCAGAGCGGCTTTTTCCACCGCCTTCTCATGACTTATTTTTCCAGCATCACTCAAAAGTTTCCTGCCTGTCGACAGTAAAATCGTATCCAGCTCGCGGATATAGTCCGACATTCTCATCGGCCTCTGTTCCAAGGCATTGATTTCAGCCAGATCAAAATAAGCGGAAACAAGATTATTTAGGATTTTCAGCTCGCTGAGTTCCAAAAAGTTTTTGGCTATCATCGCTTCGGCTTGCGTGGGTTGCAGCCCCTTGAAACTTGTAAGGCCTGCAAATGGCCTGTCCGAATCCACCCGCAGATAAACGACTTCCGCCGCCGTATGCCCATGGGCCGCATAATGAAGCTTGTTCTGGACAATTTTGAAAAAGTGTAATGATTCGTCGGCCCGAGGGTCGTAATCGATTGCTGTAGCGTAAAGGTCCAGCACCTGCCGATATAAAACTTTTTCACTGCTGCGGATATCCCGAATCTCATCCAGCAGTTCTTTCCAATAATTTCCGCCACCCAGATTTTTCAACCGATCTGCATCGATAGTAAATCCCTTGACGATATACTCACGAAGCCGCTCGGTTGCCCAAATTCGGAATTTCGTGGCAATTTTTGACTTTATTCGGTAACCGACGGAAATAACGGCATCCAGATTGTAAAACTTTTGCTTTCGTTCAACCCGACGGGAGCCTTCGTTTCGAACTTGTAAGAAATCCTTACAAGTTGCATCCTCATTTAATTCTCCTTCATCGAAGATATTCTTGAGGTGAATGGTGATATTCTGAGGCGTTGTCTGGAACAATTCGGCCATCATCTTTTGAGAAAGCCAAACATTTTCATTTTCAAGGCGGACTTCTATTTTTGTGGTCTCGCCTTCGGCCTGATATAGGATGATTTCCCCTTTTCGATCTTCTTTCATTATTGTTCCCCCTCTAAATCCGCCACGATTTCATCAATCGCCTTACACAGTTCGTTTTGTCTGGACACGATATCGGCGATTTCGACGATAATTCTTGCAATATCAACCACCTCTCTGGTATCTTTTTTTCAAGACGTAGCTGGATGTATCCCTTTATTTCCCATCCTCGATTAACAAGTTCGAGCAATTGACGTTATTAAATAGAAAATTCTTGCCTCTCCTTAACCAACCGATCATGAAACGACCAATATAAAAAATCATATTACCTAACTCCGGAAAAGGAAGTCAAGGCAAAAAAGACGTTAGTATACCTTTCTTTCTGTAAATTCTTTTCTCTTAGGGTTGTTAAGGGCTATTGCCCTTAAGTTAAGCGGCGGGTCATCATTGACCTTCTTTGATGTCTGCCAACACAAAGGAGGAACAAGTTATGACCCGTGCCAACAATGATACCGTATTCAAGGAAGTAATTGAAGTAATTTTGCAAAATGGCCTGGATGGACTTGCCGATGCCTTGAGCATCATTATCAATGAAGCTATGAAGGTCGAGCGGTCCCGGCGGCGATTATGGCATTGTGAGACGCTACCTGCCGGACTGGTTGTTGGAGGAATAGGTCGATAATCGGTTCGTGCATCATTCTTTCGATATATTGTCATTGAATAGTCAAGAACTTGCAGAGCGGCATGATCTTCTCGAACGATCCGATGACCCTCACGGTCATCCCGGACAGTTAATTGAAAACCAAAGTCCATCTGCTCAACCCAGATCATCCCGTAGTTTTGCGCCATCGAATGAGCCCCGGAAAAGAAAAGTGTCAAAGCGCGGTATCCCTTTCCGAAAAAAATGAATAAAAAAAACGAATTTTCCTCATTTCTAAAACACTGTAACAGTACAGACCATTCGCATGGAGGCCATCATGACGAAAAAATCAAGATCGTCATTCCACCAGCAAATCCGAACCCACCTTCGGCTCCTGAGGCTACCTGTCCTGATCGCAGTTTTTCTGTTTTGTCACCCCATCCTGGCCCCGGCCGAAACCATCGAAGAAACCATTATTCGGGTCGTCAAAGTCGGTGATTTTCCTCCCGGCTACCAGCAGAAAGGCAATGTGGATACAGCTTATTCAGGGTCCAGAGGGCTGATCCGCTTCTACCGGCCGAACAACCCCCTTTGCTCCATCGAGATCAGCCTGCAGAAATACATATCCGAAAAGGAAGCCCGCAAGCTTTTCGACCTGTCCGAGCAGGACCACCACAACGACCGGCATCACCTCATTTCCAGGAACGCCGGCGTCGGCGAAGCCAGTTTCCACTGGGGATATCAAACCATTCTGAACCGGCGGAGCGGCCA
>CAYMND010000403.1:0-3062 GCA_964391685.1 uncultured Clostridia bacterium
CTGGTTGTGCAGGGTGGCCCGGCTGACAGTGGATCCGGAAATCGATACCGGCTGCAGGTTGGCCACCGGAGTGATCCGACCGTTTCGCCCCACCTGGACGTCTATGGAAAGCAATCGAGTCTCGGCGCTGGGCGCATCGAACTTGAAGGCCAAGGCCCAGCGGGGATGATGGCTGGTGGCGCCCAGTTTGTCGCGAATTGAGTGCTGGTTGACCTTGAATACCAGTCCGTCGATTTCGTAGGCCCGGGAGGGGCGTTCGATGCGAAGGGTTTCGATGGTTTTCGGGATGTCGGAGAAGGTCTGGGGAATCAGCTCTGGCAATACGGAGTTGGTGTCTTTCAGGTTGAAGCCGATGAGGCGGATCGGTTTGATCAGGGGGAAACCCATGGAACGGAGCCGGATCAGGTTGTCCACGTGGGTCTGCATGGGGCTTTGGGGGAAGTGGGCGTCGTGGGAGGCGAATTTCAGCGGAATACGGGCCGTCTGGGAGGAACGGCTGAGGCGGATACTGCCAGCAGCCAGGTTTCGAGGATTGGCGAACCGGTTTTCCTGGTTCTGGTTGAGGCGATCGAAGTCCTCTTTTTCCAGATAAAGCTCACCTCGAACAACGAAAGACTCGGAGCAGGGGACCCGTAGCGGAATTTGACGGACGGTTTTGACGTTCTCGCCGATTTCATTGCCCCGCTCCCCGTCACCCCGGGTCAGTGCACTGGACAGAAGGCCGTTTTCATAGTAGAGAACGATGGAAAGACCGTCGATCTTATCCTCCATGACCAGCTCGATTTCGGGAAACTGAAGCCTCATCTTTTCGATCCAGGTTGTGACCTGCCCCGAAGAGTTGGCTTTGTCGAGACTCAGAACGGGAATCTTGTGCTCCTTCTGGGGGAAAGCCTGGTCGAGGTCGGATCCCACTCGCTGGGTTGGGGAATCAGGGAGACGATAATCGGGATAGCGATGCTCGAGGGTCTTCAGTTCATCGAAAAGAGCGTCGTACCGGCTATCGCTGATGGCCGGTTCGGCCAGAACATAGTAGAGATATTGGTGCCGGGCCAATTCTTGGGTTAAACTCTTGATTCTTTCTTTGGGATCCACTGGTTCATTATACGGGAGCGACCGGCAAGCTTCAATGGATCTTTGCTCTGTTCTTTTTTCGAAAGGAGGCTTGACATATCAATATATCCTGATATATTGTTATGCAGATGGACTACTTGGCACCGATCAAAGCGTTGGCGGACGAAACCCGTTTGCGGCTGTTTTCCGTTCTGGCCCGACATGAGCTGAATGTCAACGAACTGACTTCTCTCTTTTCCATGGGACAGTCCAGGATATCCCGTCATCTGCGCATCCTGAGTGATGCAGGATTGGTGTCATCGCGGCGTCAGGGGCAATGGATTTTTTATCGTCGGAAGACCGAAGACCGTAAAGTGAACGAAATGAGCGGGGGGGTGATCTCGTTGGTGGAGGGGTGGCCCGAGCTGGAGGATGACCTCTCTCGTGCCTCGGCCATTGTCGCAGCCAGGATTAGTGAGAGCAAACGCTTCTTTGCCAGTGTCAACGAACGGAACTGGGAAGAAATGAAGTCCGATCTCGACGGCGGAGTCGATCTCGATGGGCGGATTGTCGACTGGCTTGAGGAAAGGGGGACAGTGGCCGATATAGGTTGTGGGACCGGCGATCTGCTGGTGCGCCTGAGGACTGTGTGCCGTCATGTGATCGGTGTAGATCATGTGCCCCAGATGCTCGAACGGGCAAGAAGCCGGTTGGCGGAAAATTCTTCGTCTGTGGACCTGCGGATCGGAGATGTGTCCCATCTGCCTCTGGGCGATGGAGAAGCAGACGCGATGGTGATGAATATGGTTCTGCATCACTTGCCGCAGCCGGAGGCGGTGTTCGCTGAACTGGCCCGGGTGACCCGACATGGTGGTCAATTGATTGTTGCCGAACTGGAGACCCATGCTCTGGAATCGGTTGCCCGGCGTTTCGGGGATGTCTGGCAGGGTTTCTCCGGTTCAGATCTGATGGACTGGCTCGATCGGGGCGGATGGAGAACCGTTCGGCACGAGGTTATTCCCATCGGTCTGGGGATTCGGGCCCATCTGGTTTCCGCAAAAAAGAAGATCTAGATATAGAGAGGTGTGAACATGAGTTTTCAAGATTTGGATTTGAGTTTGCCGTTTCGTGTGGCCGATCTCGGTCTGGCTGACTGGGGCCGCAAGGAAATGGAGCTCGCTGAAGACGAGATGCCCGGCCTGATGGCTGTGCGAGAGAAATACGGTCAACAAAAACCACTGGCGGGGCTGCGGGTTACCGGCAGTCTGCATATGACCATTCAGACAGCCATGCTGATCGAGACCCTGCACGAACTTGGGGCCGATGTCCGCTGGTCGTCCTGTAATATTTTTTCCACCCAGGACCATGCCGCCGCTGCCATTGCCGAGGCCGGAACGGCGGCGGTTTTTGCCTGGAAAGGCGAGACTCTTGCCGATTATTGGTGGTGCTGCGAACAGGCTCTGGTATGGCCCGACGGCAGCGGTCCCCATTTGATTGTCGACGACGGCGGAGATGCCACCCTGATGATCCATGAAGGCGTTCGGGCCGAAAACGATCCGGCCATGTTGGAGAAAAGGTACGACATCAAGGAGTATCAGCTGCTGATCGATCGGATCAAGGCCGGTCTGGCCAAGGACAAACACTACTGGTCCAAGCTGGCGGCAAACATCCGCGGTGTTTCCGAGGAGACCACCACCGGTGTGCATCGTCTATATCTGCTGGCGCGGGAAGGACGGCTCCTGTTTCCGGCCATCAATGTCAACGATTCGGTGACCAAGTCCAAGTTTGACAACCTGTACGGATGCCGTGAATCCCTCATCGACGGCATCAAACGGGCCACTGACATCATGGTGGCCGGCAAGAAGGTGCTGGTCTGTGGCTACGGTGACGTAGGCAAGGGCAGCGTCCAGTCCCTCAGAAATTTCGGGGCCCAGGTGGTGGTAACCGAAATCGATCCCATCTGTGCTCTGCAGGCCCTGATGGCCGGAATCCAGGTGGTACGGATCGAGGAT
>CAYMND010000404.1:0-3060 GCA_964391685.1 uncultured Clostridia bacterium
TGACGCTGCTCAAGCTGCTCCATTAGCCAGACCAGGGCGCTCTGCACCCTGAGGGGATGCGTTTTCTCGAACCCCATGGCCCTGGCGATGGTGTCGGCGGTCCGAAACCCGACCCCTTTGACCTCGGACATCAGCCGATACGGATTGGCGCCGAGCACCCGAAGCGTTTCCGAACCGTAGGCAGCCAGAATCCGGTACAAAATTTCCTGGCCGATACCGAAAGGAGCCAGCTTGATCATCATTTCCCGCTGGCTGCGCATCGCCGCATATTCCTCACCCAGATTCTGAGCCGCTTTTCGGCTCACGCCCTTGACCTCGGCCAATCTGGCCGGATCCTTTTCCAGCACTTCCAGAAGATCTTCGCCAAATCCATCAACCAGTTTCTGCGCGGTTTTCGCCCCCACACCATGGAACCGACCCGAACCGAGGAAAGCCTTGAGACCGTCAAGATCCGTCGGAATATAATGGCAGAAGGAGTGCACTTTCAACTGCCGACCGAAGCGCGGGTGCAGGACTTCTTCACCGAGGACATCCAGACGGTCTCCCTCCGACACACCGGCCAGCATCCCGGCGATGGCCATGCGTTCACCGTGCCCGGAAAAATGGGCGGTAAAGACTCCGAAACCTGTGGTTTCGGAGAAAAAGACCCGGCGCAGAATTTTAACTCGATATTGCTCCAAGTCATGATTATAGATGAAACAGCTCTCGCATTGAAGTATCTGCACAAAACCCGTTGACTTCAAACATCTTCTGGATGTATAGCCATTGATGATGAAATGTAACCCATGAAAAACCGCTTTTTGATTTTCTTTTGTTTGCTTTCGGCCATAGTTTTCATTCGGCTTCTATCCGGAACAGAACAGTTCGACAAGCAAGCCCTCACACCACCGATGGGCTGGAACAGTTGGAACTGTTTCGGTTGTGATATCAATGAGACCCTGATCAGAGAGACTGCCGAAGCCATGGTCGCCAGCGGCATGAAAGCGGTGGGCTATGAATACATCATCATAGACGATTGCTGGCAGGTGGGCCGGGACGACGACGGTTACATCCTGGCGGATCCGCAGCGTTTTCCTGGAGGGATGAAGGCCCTAGGCGACTACATTCACAGTCTCGGCTTGAAATTCGGTATCTATTCGTGCGCCGGCATTCACACCTGCCAGGGCCGCCCCGGAAGCCGGGGCCACCAGTTTCAGGATGCCCTCCGATATGCCGAGTGGGGTGTTGATTTCCTGAAATACGACTGGTGCGAAAACGACGGACAGAATGCCCGAGCGGCATACAAAACCATGAGTGACGCCCTGAAGGCAAGCGGCCGTCCCGTTGTGTTCAGCATCTGTGAATGGGGTGAGAACAAACCTTGGGAATGGGGTGCCGGCATCGGACATCTATGGCGAACAACATCCGACATACAAAATCTTTTCCAGGGAAAACTGAGCAACGGGGGCATGGGCGTCCTGGATATTTTGGACCTGCAGGTCGACTTGTGGCCCTACGCCGGTCCCGGACACTGGAATGATCCCGATATGCTGGAAGTCGGTAATGAAGGACTGAGTACGGAGGAAAGCAGAAGCCATTTCACCCTCTGGGCCATGCTGGCGGCCCCCTTGATCGCCGGAAACGACCTGCGCAACATGACACCGGAAATCCGGGAGATCCTCACCAATCCAGAAGTCATAACCATCGGCCAAAATCCTATGGGCCTGCAGGGATTTCGTTTTCTGGACATGGGAGACCGTGAAATCTGGATCAAATTCCTGGGAAAGGGAGAGGCTGCCGTCTGCTTCCTCAACCGATCCGATCTGCCTTGGCGGGAACAGTATTACTGGCAGAAATTCAACGTGTATCACCGAGGTCGCTCCCTACGCTTTGACAGGCAGACATACAAACTTCGGGATCTTTGGCGGCATCAGGAGTGTCCTATCACAGACAGACGGCTTCCCCTTGATATTCCCGGTCACGGAGTATTGCTTCTTCGCCTGATACCGGTCACTTAGACGAACGCCCGAAACACCAAGTTCAACAAAATATTCTTTGACATCCAGATAGGAAAAATGGTATCTTTTTGATTATGCAAAAGTTTACACTTTTATTCATCATCCTGATATTGATTCTCACTCCTCAGATCAAGGCCGAAAGAATCCGCATCGGAGCCTTCTGCGATTATTTCGCCCCCCAGGACGAGATGATCAAGCAGTTGTACGGCGACGGCGACGCACTCTACGGCATCCGACTGAATGTCCTGGCTTTCAAAGGTCTTCAGGGCAGTATATCTTACGGCCAGTTCAAGAAATTCGGCACCACCTCCGAGCTCAACGATATCACCCGACTCACCCTCAACCCCCTGACTGTCGGTGTCCGCTATACCCCACCCCTGGGCAAAGTAAATCCTTACTTCGAAGTTGCCTACATGAACCTGTTTTATAAGGAAGAATGTGATATCGGAGACCACACAGGCAACAACAGCGGCTGGATGATCATGGGCGGTTTTGAATTCCTTTTGTCGAAACGTTTCGGCCTGTCGCTGGACTTGAAGTACCAGCAGGTGGACGGCATGAGCGATCAGGAAGAGATTCAGATCAGCTTCAAGGGATATTCCGGCGGACTCAGTTTTTTTGTTCGGCTCTGAGTAACGTTGAAAAAGAACCGGGATCATTACATCATTATCTAGATGCGGGATAAATCTGCAGATGGAAATCAAAGATCAGGTCAAGAATGCCGTTTCAATTGTTGATGTTGCTTCTCTGTACGTCGATCTGAAACCGGCCGGCAAGAATTACAAGGCTCTGTGCCCTTTCCATCAGGAGAAGACCCCGTCATTTTATGTAATGCCCGACAAAGGGACCTTCACTTGTTACGGATGTCACGCCTACGGTGATATTTTCACTCTGGTACAGCAGATGGAAGCTCTGGCTTTCCCGGATGCGATGAGATTTCTCATCGACCGGTACCATCTGCCTCTGAGCCCTCAAAAACATGGCCCTAAAAAAGAAACCGGTGAAGAACTGGAGCGGATCAACTCCCTGGCCATGCACTATTTCAAACAGCAGCTGTGGGACA
>CAYMND010000405.1:0-3053 GCA_964391685.1 uncultured Clostridia bacterium
GTCACCCCGTGACCCGAATCATACTTCCCCGATTCGTCAGGGCAGGTTTTGATACGGGCGGGTGTCAAACCCGCCCCATCAAGATAAGGAATAAAGAAATAAAGGAGAACGTCTGATGAAAAAGATTTTGTACTTCTATTCGCTGACACTACTGTTCCTCTTTGCAGTCACCCAACCGGTCCGGGCCGAAAGCGTCGTTCTGGACTGGAACACCTTTCTGGGGTGTACCGATACGGATCGGGGGCAGGCTGTGGCCGTCGACAGCGGCGGCAACGTTTACGTCACCGGCTACAGTTACGCCAGCTGGGGGACCCCGATCAACACCTACACCGGTAACAGTGAAGGATTCCTGACCAAGTACGATCCCGACGGCAATCGTCTGTGGCTCACCTTCATGGGCTGTGCCAGCGTGGACTGGGCCATGGCCCTGGCAGTGGACAACGAAGGCAACGTCTACGTCGCCGGCACCTCGTTCGGAACCTGGGGCAGTCCGGTCAATCCCTATGGCGGCGGCTTCGCCGACGGCTTCCTGGCCAAATTCGACCCCGACGGCAACCGGCTTTGGAACACCTTCCTGGGGGGCAGCAGCGGAGATTACGCCTACGCCGTGGCCTTAGATCCGTCCGAATCCCCCTGCGTGGCCGGTTTGAGTGGTGCCAGCTGGGGCAGTCCCGTGAATCCCTATACGGTTCTAAACGACGCCTACGTCGCCAAGTTCAACGCCAACGGCCAAAGGGTCTGGAACACCTTTCTGGGCGGTTCCGGCCAGCAGCAGGCCCAGGGCCTGGTGATCTCCCCCAATGGAGAAATCGCCGTAACGGGTAAAACCAACAGCAGCTGGGCAGCCGCAAACCTCCTTGATTACAGCGGCGGAGAAGACGCCTTTGTCTCGGCCCTCTCCGCATCCGGGGCTTTCCTGTGGAACACCTATCTGGGAGGAACGGGAAACGATCAAGGCACTGCCATCGCCGTAGATTCACATGGAGATTTCCTGGTGCTCGGCTGCTCCACCTCAACCTGGGGCTCCCCCATTACAGCCCATTCGGGAAGCGGAGATGCCTTTGTCGCCAAAATCAACGCCCAGGATGGCGGCATGGTCTGGAACACCTTCATCGGGGGCAGCGGAACCGATTACGGATATGCCCTCACCCTGGACCCGGGAGACAATCTGTTCATCACCGGATACTGCTCATCCCCCTGGGGCACACCACTTCATGAGCATTCGGGAGTCGACGACCTCTTCATCGCCGTATTGTCCTCTTCCGGACTCTATTACCAGCACACCTTCTACGGCAGCAACGATTATGACGATGCCCGGGGAATCGCCATCAGTCCGGATCAGGAGGCGCTCTGGGTCGCCGGTTACGCCAAAAAGACCTGGGGGGAACCTCTCACCCCTTATGCGGGAGGAAGCTACGACGCCTTCCTGCTCAAGCTCGTTCCAAGTTACACCATCCATTTTGAGGCCGACATGAACGGCCAGATCAGCGGCAACACCACGCAGACCCTTAAACCGGGACAATGCAGCTCCGCCGTAACCGCCATCCCCGATGAGGGATACATGTTGAAATACTGGAACGGTGAAGGATTCGGGATCAGTACGGATAACCCATTGACCGTCTGCGACGTTCATTCCGACCTCAACCTGACAGCCCAATTCACCCGCATTATGTACACCGTCTCCGCCCGGGTGGATGGAGGTCACGGCACGGTCTCACCGGCCAGCCAGAGCATTCTGCCCGGCGGCAAAACCACGGTACAGATCACCCCCGACACCGGGTACTCCCTGATCTCCCTCACCGACAACGGCAAGGCCGTCACTCCGACAACCGCATACACCCTCAGCAACGTCCAGGGAAACCATGTCCTCGTGGCCTTGTTCGGCAACGAAGAGCCGTTGGTCACGATTACCGCCCCGACAGGCGGATCAATCGTCAGCGGGCAGGTAACCGTCATGGCCTCGGTGAGCGACGACCTGGGGATCAGTAACGTGATCTTCCACGTCGACGGCCGCGAAATCAGCCGCCGTCGGGTTCAGAAAACCAGGCACTCGAAAACCCCGGGCATCGACGCCGCACCCGAATCGACCCGTTGCAGCTTCAGCTGGGACAGCGCCGCCTACGCGCCTGGAAGCCATACCCTCCGCGTGACCGCCAGCGACGAGGCCGGAGCCAGCGGCTCCGACTCGGTGACGGTGAGCCTGCAGAACCTGCAGCTGGGCCTGAGCGCCGAGCGCAAGACCGTCCGCGCCTGGAGCATCCGCCGCGACTACGCCTACATCGTCCTGAGCGTACAGAACCACGGCGTCCAGGTCGGAAGCTACCGCCTGCTGCGCCGTCAGGGCAGCGGCGACTTCGCCACCCTGGCCGAACTGGGATCCGACCTCACGAGCTACCGGGACAAGTACCTGGAACCCGGCCAGAGCTACAGCTACCGGATGGAAGCCCTGGATCAATCCGGCCAGATCCTGGCCCAAAGCAACGAGGTGATCCTGTGACCCGGGCCATGATTCGTGGTCTTGCAGGGGCGTATGATCATACGCCCCTACCGGACATCTTATCGCATTTTCATCATTCCCAAGGAGACTTGAAATGAAAAAAATCTTTTTGACCGCCCTCTTCATCCTGATACCGGCCCTTGTGACCCTGCCGGCACCGGCTTATGATACCGATGAGCACCGGTTGGAACTCTGTCTGAGCGGAAATGCTTTCTTCCCCTCCGACTCAAGTTACAAGAGCCTTTACGGTAAAAACGCCTTCCTTCCCGAAATCAGCCTGACCTACGCCCCCTGGAACACGCTGTTTATCTGGACCGACCTGGGGTTTTTCTCCCAGGACGGCGTCATCAGCGAACTGGACGAAGAGATCCGCATTTCCCAGCTACACCTGGGCGCCGGCCTGGGCTACCGACTGCTCGATCGCCCCTCCTTCCACCTGTCGGCAATGGCCGGCCTGTCCGTCCATCACTTCCGGGAAGAGGCCATGGGCACGGAGAATTCGGACACCGCCCTGGGCTTCAAACTGGGGCTGCAGTTCGACACCGCCATCGCCCAA
>CAYMND010000406.1:0-3052 GCA_964391685.1 uncultured Clostridia bacterium
GGGGTGGAGGGAGGATGAAAAAAGAGGGGGAACGGATGGTGGTTGCCTGGCACCGAGAGGGTATTTTGACAAATCCACTTGAACAAAGTATGATTGAACGGTCAGGCAGGCGATGATATTCGCCCATGGATCGAAACAGTGATTAATCGATATAGATTCAAGTTGGTTCATTTTTTAATGATTTTTTGGGGTATGAGTGGAATGATCTGCGCATCCGGGCAGGAGGAAAGGAAGAATGAAGCCTGGGAGTGGCCGCTCAAAATTGTAAACGGATTCAGTTCCAATTTCGGGGAGTATAGAAGCAATCATTTCCACGTCGGACTGGACTTGAGAACTTTTCAGAAAAACGGGTATCCCGTTTATGCCGTTTCAGACGGTATTGTGGAAGTGATTCGCAAAGACTGGCAGGGCACTGGGCTGGGGGTGGTGATCCGTCACGACAACGGGTACAGAACATTCACCTATCATCTGGATGCTTTGCGGGAGGATCTACAAAAGATCCTTGACGATTATATACACCGATTCGGAGATTATTATCCGGGAAATATCGAGCTGAAGAAGATCATAAGATTGAAAAAAGGAGAAAATTATGCCTACTCGGGAGAGAGCGGAAGCGGGTTTCCACATCTCCATATAGAAATCAGGAACACTCAGGGAAAGGCGGTCAATCCATTTTTTATGTTGAATTCTCCGATGGAAGACAAACGGTCGCCCCGGATGCAATCTTTGATCGTTCGAGCAAGAGATACCACTTTGATCAATCATGAAACACGGGAATGGGAAGGGAGACTGAACCCGGATCAGAGCGGCATATATACACTGGGTACACCTTTGACGATTGACGGACCCAGTGACTGGATCATCGTCGGTGAAGACATATCCGATACGGGAAGGCCGGTGGCACCTTATCGGATTCGCTTTACGCTGGACAAGGATGTACTGGTGAATATCGAATTCAATGAATTGACACGACAGCAGAATCCCCAGGTCGGGCTGGTATATGATCGTCAATACTCGGCCATGGGACATTATGCGTACACCTTGTACGCCCAGCCTGGAAACACATTGTACGGCACTCAGACGGAACGGTTCGAGGCCGTGTGGTCCAATATGAGATCCGGATTTCACGAAGCCCTAGTCGAAATGGAGGATGTTGCGGGCAATGCGGCCTCTACAAGAATTTCTTTTTACTATTTGCCCTTTCAGGCGATTAAAATAAAACTCATATCGCTGGATGAACGGTTGTTCGAGATGAGTGGAGACCCATCCGTCCTTCCGGCAAAACTGGTTGTCAGAACGTATGATTCAAACAACAAACCGTTATTTACCGGTGATTTACACATTGATTCCATGGTTTCATCCCAGAAATTCAAACTGGATGAATTGAGTGGTCAGACTGCGACCATCGAATTCCATCTGATGAAGAATGGCCAGAGGATCTGGTATGATCGTCTGGCTGTCAAAGAACAGTCGCCGGAAAACGGCTTCGTGAAACCGGACTGGTTGATCAATCGCGATTCTGTCTCCCTGTCATATCCAATCGGACAAAAGAATCCGTCGATATTGAATTGCAATGGAAAACCGTTCCATCTGTCAGCTGTGCGCGAGGCGCTACAGGCAGTATTTCATATCTATTCCGCAAAAGACATAACTGTTGAAGCAATAAAGGAAGAACGGGAGCAAACGGATCGGGAGTCGCTTCTGCTTTTGACTCCGGACAGCGAATGCCGGTGGGCAGGTAAAGGATATACCTTGGTGGCCGGAACGGGAAGTGTCAACATGAACCGACTGCTGAAAATAGACAGTGAAGCGGATGCCGACAATACGGAATATCCGGTCTGTTCACAGCCGATAGCCCTTTCTCCGACTCATTTGTACCTGATGAAACCCATCGATGTTTCTCTTACGGTTCAGCCACAGGATAATTCCGAGGAATTGGGGCTCTTTGTATGCTCCGAAAGGGGCGGTCGCTGGCGGTATCTGGCCACGAAGGACTGCGGAAATGGTCTCTTTACGTCCCGCCTGTCGGTCCTGGGTGTGAAAATGGCCTTGATGAGGGATATTTTCCCACCCCGGATCATGAAAGGACGGCTGGATGTTTCCAGGAAGAAGAGGTTTCTGATCGGTGTCTATGACAAGGGTAAGGGGATCGATTACCGGAGTGTATCCGTTCGCTGCGGCAAGCAGGACCTGTTTGCCGAATACGATCCGGATCGCAGCCGTCTGGATGTGTCACTGGATTCACTGCGGCCCGGAAGGCATACACTCCGCGTTCAGATCCGGGATTATGCGGGGCATGAAAGCTCGAGGCAATTCACTGTTTCCGTAAAATAGTTTTTCCTGTCTGCGCGGCATTGACAGTTCCACTTTTTAAATAATACCATTTGCCGATGAAAAAACTGATTATACTCCTTGTATTCTGCATCATTTTTACTCCTGTACAGGTTTGGTCCGACGACACAGAAGAGAAGAACACAGCGGAAGCTTCCGAAGAAGAGAATTCTGCAAAAAAAGGGGTCGTCAGCCGTTTTGCGGCCGACCATGGCCGCTTATGGGCTTCTCCTTTTCACTGGAAACCCAAGGATTGGCTGCTGGTCGGCGGACTGGGCGCGCTGACCGCTGTACTGATCCACAATGACGAAGCCATTTATCGCGACATCAAGGAGTATCAGGGGAAGCACAAGATCGTAGATGATCTGACTCCATTTTTTTCCACCCTGTGCCAGGGGTTCCCCTTTGCCGTCGGAGTCGGTTTTTTGGCTCACGGTCTTCTGTTCAAGGACCGCAAGGCACGGGATACCGGCTCTATGGCCCTGCAGGCCATGATTCATTCCTTCGTGATGATTCAGACACTGAAGCACCTGACCGGACGCCAGAGACCCTCCTGGGATGACGGCATCGATGGATGGGCGGGTCCGAAGGGCTTTTTCGACCGCTACAAGGATGGTCAATGGGCCCGGTACGACGCGTTTGCATCGGGTCATACCATAACCATCTGGAGTCTGGCCACTGTAGTGGCACATCAGTACAATAAAACTCCATGGATCCCCAT
>CAYMND010000407.1:0-3046 GCA_964391685.1 uncultured Clostridia bacterium
CACCACCGGAAAAGTATAGCCCATGGCCGCCAAAGGGATCGTTCCCAGTTTGGCTACAAACCAGGTGTCCACCAGATTGTAGGTGTTTACGGCCACTGTTCCCAAAAGCATGGGGAAAGCCATATGGAACAGTGTACTCGTTACTTTGCCTTCCGTCAGAGTTCGCATGATTTACCTGCAGTAGAGGAAAGCAGATGTTAGCACTTATCCGGTAAAAATCAAGCCGGTCTCAACATTACAGCCCTAAGGGGCGAAAAAAAGGTTCCTCGAAACCACAAATGATGTTGATCGCGGTTTTCCAGCCTTAGAGATGTACCGAGCAGAAAGACCAAGTCTCTTCTTCCGCATTCTCCTTGAGATAGTAGAAAACACTGTCATAAATCTTGTACAGCCGAACTTCCTGACCGACCAGGATGGCCGTAAAGGGGGTGTCGGCCATGGAGGGCAGAAAGATCTTTTTCAAAGGACCGCTGTTTTGCCCCATGACCAGATAGGCCGTTTCCCCCTCCCTGACCTCGTAGGTCTGCAGGTAGATCCGATCTTTGTCCATGACGAAGTCACTGCATATGGGGAAAAAATCGGGAAACTTGAATTTGTATCGTTTTGTGAAGTTGTCCCATCCGCCGGACTCCTTGACCGCCGCTGAGATGGACCTGTCGCTTCTTATAGCCGCCAATGTTCGATCCCGGTTCTGTTCGGTTACCGGAAGAGGCTCGACGACCGAGTCGATGATATTGACCCGATTGCCCTCGTTGTCGAATACTTCAATTTTTAGCCCATCGATGCTGTTTTCTACGTACAACCGGTTCTGAGAAACAACGAAATGGGGGGTATCGGCGAACATGGGCAGAGCCTGAACTCCATCACTCCGGGCAGTGCCCAGTTCGGACCTCTGTTCGAACAGTTCCTTCAACAACTTGCCTTCCCCGTCGACCAACGATATCTTCGAGAAGAGAATGTTCTGATCCCGGCTCTTGTCGAGTAATGAATTGACGATAAAACCGTTACCGAACGGAACCATTTTGAAGTACTGCCGGTTTTTCGGAGCTTCCCTCACAAATTCACCGTTTTCGGTGAACCAGATAATCTTCTTCTCGCCCATTACGACGATATTTCCTTCGCTCTGACTGATATCGTTGAAAACGTACGGATTCGGAAGAAGTTCGCCGGGCCCCTCGCCATTCCGTCCGAACCGTTTCACCAAGCTCAGGTCCATCAGCGAATAGATATAGAACTCGGTGCCCTGGGCCACGTACAGTTTCCCGTTGTACATTTCGATCTTGTTGGGGTTGTAGATCTCCTTGAGGACTACGCCGTCTCCAGAGAACAGTCGAGCCACAGCTCCCAGCAGAAAAAAAACCAGAATCCTCTTCATCATATCTTATCCCCTAACAGACAACTTACGTTCCATCCGTTTAAAAGTTACACGCTGTTTCAGTACCTTCCAGCCCGAATTCCTTAAACGGATTGAAAGTGAACCGGAGATTTTGCTCTCCATACATGGATTCCGATAATCAACTTGCCTGAAAAGATTCGATATTCACTGTAACAAACAATTTGCTCGTTGCCGGGACGGGGGTGACCCCGCCCCGGGATACGAAACCTGCACCGACAGGCTCTGAAAAAATCACACTTCGAAGCGCTTCCGGATCTCTTCCATCATCTGTAGGGCCGCCTCGGGAATCCGGGTGCCGGGGCCGAAGATAAACGCGGCACCGTGCTCATAGAGAAAATCGTAATCCTGGGCCGGAATGACTCCGCCGCAGACCACGATGATATCCTCACGCCCCAGCCGTTTCAACTCGGCCACCAGCTGCGGAAGCAGCGTTTTGTGCCCGGCTGCCAGAGAGCTCATACCCACCACGTGAACATCATTCTCCACCGCCTGGGCTGCAGTCTCCTCTGGAGTCTGGAAGAGAGGTCCGACGTCGACGTCGAATCCCAGGTCCGCATAAGCTGTAGCCACTACCTTGGCGCCACGATCGTGTCCGTCCTGGCCCATCTTGGCGACCATGATCCGCGGCCTGCGCCCTTCCTTTTCGGCAAAGAGGTCAGCCAGGGATCGGACCTTATCGATGATCTCGTTTTCTGACATTTGGTATTCCTTGATATATACACCTGATATGGTTTGATTTTTGGCCTGATAGCGTCCACAGACCTTTTCGATGGCATCGGAGATTTCTCCCAGTGTAGCCCGGGCGCGCGCGGCCTGGACCGCCAGTTCCAGGATATTTCCCTCACCGGAGTCGACCGCATGGGTGATGGCCCGAAGCAATTGCTCCACCCTGACTTCGTCCCGGGTCCGGCGGATCTTCTTTAGACGCTCGATCTGGGAAAGCCGAACACTGGTATTGTCCACCTCGAGAATCTCGATGGGATCCTCTTTTTCCAGACGGTAGCGGTTGACACCAACGATGGTTTCCTGGGCGCTGTCGATGCGCGCCTGGCGGCGGGCGGCCGCCTCTTCAATACGCATCTTGGGTATTCCGGCCTCGATGGCCCGGGTCATCCCGCCCAGGGATTCCACTTCGATGATGTGGCCCCAGCCTTTCTTCAGCAGTTCGGCGGTGAGGTACTCCACGTAGTAGGAGCCGCCCCAGGGATCGACTACCTTGGTGATGGAAGTCTCATCCTGCAGATAGAGCTGGGTATTTCGGGCAATCCGGGCCGAGAAATCGGTGGGCAGAGCGATGGCCTCATCGAGAGAGTTGGTGTGCAGCGACTGGGTATGCCCCAGAGCCGCGGCCATGGCCTCGATGCAGGTTCGAGCCACATTGTTGAACGGATCCTGCTCGGTAAGGCTCCACCCCGAAGTCTGAGAATGGGTACGCAGAGCCATGGACTTGGCGTTCTTGGGATTGAACTGCTTGATCAGTTTGGCCCAGATTACCCGCGCGGCCCTCATCTTGGCCACTTCCATGAAATGGTTCATCCCCTGCGCCCAGAAAAAAGAGAGACGGGGGGCGAACTGATCTATGCCCAAACCTGCAGAAATCCCGGTACGCACGTACTCGAGTCCGTCGGCCAGGGTGTAGGCCATCTCGAG
>CAYMND010000408.1:0-984 GCA_964391685.1 uncultured Clostridia bacterium
CCCTTGTCCTATATAGATCGACTTTTGAAAACTGGCTTATTTTGGACAGCAGTGAGCACAGGTATTTTTTTAAGGGTGCTCTTGTCGATTAATTCGTATCGATAATCGACCTGACGCTCTTTCGAAAGAAATGTCGCCGGAAGGTAGAACGAATAATAACTCTTGTAAAGGGTTTCCAGCTCCGCTTTCTCCATACTTTTCCCCTTTACCCTTTTAATTTTGATGTTTTTACGCATCTCTTCCAGCTTTCCATTCTGCAAAATGATTTGATAATCGTACTCCCATTTCTTGCTGCGGCCGATGCTGGTGGCCATAGAATACCTCTCGAGTACTATTTCTTTGCAGAAGAACTTCAAAGCCGCCTTCTTGAGGCGTTCGCAATATGCGGCACTCTTTTTCAGCAGCGCCCCCAGCTCCGGAGACGTTTTTCCGGAAGCGGCCTCAAACCGCGGCGGAGAAGCGGCTATATGGTTGTAATTATAGGCTTTTTCGGCGCTGAGGCCGGTCATGAGGTCGGTCACCTTCACATTTAGTTCCCAGATCCCTTCCCGGGAAAACGTGAGAGGAATATCCAGATGGTCAGCCGTTTCGACATCCTGATCGAACAGGACGCTCCGTTCTTGGTTTTTCCCTTTGCCCGTCACCGTCAGGTGCAGGTGCCCCAACGGACCACGACTTGTATAGACCGGATGATAGTTACTGAAGATCAGGAGCAGGCCGTCGGAACGCTGACCGATGTCATCGATGCGTACCGCCGGAGTCTTCTCCAGCTCGATCCTCCGGCCGTAAAGAAGACGCAGACCTTCCCTCTCCGGCGATTCGCCTTTCAGAGTCACCTCGATCTTGCGGTCCGTCTTTCCCTTCTTCTGAGGCACATAGGTGAACATGTACGATATGTCCTCTTCCTCGAATAAAGGCGTCAGCGCCGCCGGATCGGACTGAACCGAACCGATCCTGCCGCCGCTGGCCGTGGTGATGGACTTG
>CAYMND010000408.1:994-3028 GCA_964391685.1 uncultured Clostridia bacterium
GCGTTGCCTGGATGCCGCCACCGGAAAACTGCTCTGGGAAGCCCCCTTCACCGGTTCTCCCAGCTGGAGCCGACGGGTTTGAAAGAGAGGTAGGGGTTCTCTTCCTCCTTGCGCACCGCGCTGTAGGAGGGCGTGTCCACGGACAGAAAATGAAACAGGGTGTCCGCCTGGATGAAGCGCGAACGCAAGGCCTCGGTCAGGTTGTTCCTCCGCTCCAGCTTCGCCATTTCCATCTCCAGCTTCACCAGACCGACGTACCAGCCTTCCACCACTATCGGGCCACAGTTGGCCGCCGCACTCACGTCGGATTTCAAGGTGCTGCTGTTGACCATGGGAATGCGGTTGTTCTCGTAAAAGAACAACACCCACTTGGCGGCGTTGACCTGACGCAGTTCATCGGCCATCTTCTCCAGATGTTTGAAGCTGATACTCCGGCTTTGCAGCTCCACTTCCTTGAGAAACTGGGCGTACTTGGCGGTGAAGTCCCCCAAAGGACCGGCCACGTCTTTGCTGAGGCGGATGTTCATCATCATCTGTTCGATCTCATGATTGAGATCCCGATGGGATGCCGCCCATTGCCCCTGCCGCAGCGCGATCTCCCCGTTCAGACTGTCGGAAAACGCCTTTCGGGCGGATGCCAGCTGATCCGGGGAACGGATATCGTACCGGCAGTCGTTACCGGCCAGGATCACCCGGTCACCAGGCAGGTAGACCTCCCTGAAAAAGGCGTCCAGGTGGGCGTCGAACTCCGTCTGGGACTGGGTGGCCCAGAAGAAGATCAGGAAGAGGCGGCCGGGCACGGCGGCCGGTTCGGCCCGCTGCACCGGATCGGGCTTCATCCGTTTTTTCAGTTCGAAGAAGCCGTTGATGGGGCGTTCCACACCGTCCTCGGTCAGGATGAAATCCCCTTTTCTAAAACCCCCGACGGTTTTGCCGTCCTTCATCACCCGCAGCATCATCTCCACGTTTACAACCTGGACGTACTCTTTCAACGTATCTTGCCCCGTCTCTGAGTTTTGATCCTGGAGTCGCACCTCATGGGTCAGAAGTTAAAGCATTAAACAAAGTCCCCAAGTTTCCGGTTTTCTCTTATTCCCCGTATTGTTCGACATTACCCCTCCTGAGAATCCATTGTGAAACAAACAATAAAAAAGATATAAAATGGAAATAAAAAAAACAAGTAGTTGTTGTATTTCATTAATAACTCAGGGCCAGGGGGACAGGCCTTTTTTTTAGTATGGGTATGAGTATAAAAAGGAACGGCCCGGACAGGTTGTCCGGGCCGTTTTTCCATTAACCGTCGCCTGGGCGGCGGTATTTAAATCAAAATCAGTTGAAATCGATGCGGGCACCGATGCGCAGATAGAACGGATCGGTGATCGAGGTCATCTGACCGAACGGACGGGAAGAGTGGCTGGTGCTGGTCTGAACACCGTCGGCCACACCGGAATTGAACACGTTGAACGCCTGGGCGAAAACAGCCAGACCGAAATTCTTGATCTTGAACTGCTTCTCCAGAGCCAAATCCACGTTGAACTGATCCGGCAGGACATACTCGCCGCGCTTGCCGACGATGATGGAATCTGAGTCATCTCCATTCAGATAGACACCTTCTTCCGTGCTGCTCAGCCAGCGGCTGTACGGGTTACCCGAACGCCACTGGATGACACCGGAGAGGTTGACACCCCAGGGGCCCCGAACCATACCCAGCACTTTCAGCTGATGGCGACGGTCGTTTTCCAGCCGGCCGATGGCGTTCACGTGATCGTTGGGATTGTTGTAGAAGCTGGTGATACCCGAAGTTGAACTGAAACTGGTGTTGAACAGGCCTTCCAACTTGGAAAGGATGTAGGAGACTTCCATCATCCAGCCTTTGGAGAACCGTTTCTTCACGATCATTTCCAGAGCCTTGTACTTGCGGGACTGGCCGGGGATGTTGACCCAGGCCAGGTCGCTGAGCGCGAGCGTGTTGATCTTCTCATAGAAGTAGAGGGTGCTGTTGGTGACCGGATCGGTGACCGGTACCGGAGACCA
>CAYMND010000409.1:0-3008 GCA_964391685.1 uncultured Clostridia bacterium
CATTTCGGACGGCATCCATGTCGCGGGATACATCTTCACCCTTTGTGCATGCTGTCCGGACAGCGCTGATAGGAGCCGAAGATGTATCCCGCGACATGGATGCCGTCCGAAATGCCATTATGCATCGCTACTACCTTAATGCCTTCGAGCGGGTAATCTATACGGAATCGCATGATGAGGTGTCTAACGGCAAAGCGCGCATACCTGAAGAAGTCGATCCCGGAAAAGCCTCATCATGGGCAGCAAAAAAGAAGTCCTCGCTGGGTGCCGTGCTTGTTTTCACCGCACCGGGTATTCCGATGATCTTCCAAGGCCAGGAATTTCTTGAAGACGACTGGTTTCACGATCAAGACCCCATCGACTGGTCGAAAAAAGATCGTTTTGCCGGGATACTTCAACTATACAAGGATTTAATCTCTCTTCGTCTGAATCACGGTAGTCGGACAAAAGGCCTCACCGGACAAGAGGTAGACGTGTACCACGTAAGCCAGGACAGCAAAATTATCGCCTGGCATCGATGGGAGTCTGGAGGACCGTGTGACAGTGTTGTCGTTGTGGCAAATTTTTCCTCACATCCGTGTGAGGATTATTTGATCAACCTGCCTGCTACCGGTGATTGGATCGTCAGATTTAATAGCGACAGCAGGCACTATGACAAGGAATTTGGAGACTTTGGCAATTACGCAGTTCAAGCAAAAGCAACGGAGAAGGATGGCTTGCCGGCACAGGCTAAAATCAGTGTTGCTCCCTATAGTGCCCTCATACTATCACAAGATAAATGAACGAACCATTCGCTGCACCGGACGGCCATTCCGCTGCGCTTCATAGCCGCCGGTGAGCTTTAGCGTTATATGGAAAAATGAATAAAGAACAAATTGGGTGCTGTGGCGCCTTCTGCGGAACTTGTCCAGTTATGAAAGAAAATCTATGCAAAGGCTGCAAAATTGGATACCAAACAGGAGAACGGGAAATATCGAAAGCCAAATGCAAAATGAAAGTGTGTTGCATACAAAAAAAATTAGTATCATGTGCGGATTGTTCTGAATTCGGTACTTGCGATATTTTACAAAATTTCTATTCAAAGAATGGCTATAAATATAAAAAATACAAAGAGTCTCTCGATTATATTCGATCCTCAGGTTATGAAAAATTTCTTGAAATCGCCAATAACTGGACAAAACAATACGGAAAAATAAAAAGTGAACGAACGGAGACATAGGTAACAAATTATTCTGGGGACATAGGTAACACTTATTATCAAAATTCATAGGAACCTGGAGGTACCTATGAGTTGGGCGCAAAAAAACCAGTTGAAAATGTATCTACATGGGTATATACTTTTGGATGGAGATTAAAAATGTTGACATCAAAAGTTTTTATCAGTGGGAACAGCCAGGCAATCAGGCTCCCCAAAGAGTACCAAGTTGAAGAAAAAGAAATGTATGTTCAAAAAATAGGCCGCACCATTATTCTTTTTCCAAAAGACAACCCTTGGGAATTATTCGAGAAGAGTTTAACTGAGTTTTCGGAAGATTTCATGGCGGATGGACGAAATCAACCGCCCATGCAAGAAAGAGAATCTTTGTAATGTTTCTTCTCGATACCAACATCTGTATTTACATGATCAACAAGAACCCCAGACAAGTTGTCGAAAAAATAAAATCCTATAGACCTCATCAAATCAAACTATCTTCGATATCAATGGGTGAATTGGAATATGGAATTTCAAAAAGTCAGCAAAGAGAAAAAAATCGACAGGCTCTCATTCACTTTTCCTCCGCATTCGATATTGTCGAGTTTGATGATAACGATACGGAGATTTTCGGCTTGATCCGTGCTGATCTCGAAAGAAGAGGTTTGGTTATCGGCCCTTATGATATGCAGATAGCTGCCCAGGCCTTGACTCGTGATCTCACGCTCGTGACCAATAACACGAATGAATTTTCAAGGATTCCTCATCTGAAATTGACAAATTGGATATAAACCGCCCAACAGTTCGTTCCAGCAGTCCGCGAATACTCGGCTGCTGAACAGTGAGCGTTGGAGGTCCATTCCTTTTTGCTTCTCTAAACTCGTAGAGATATATGCCGCTTGACGCCAATTTCCGTTCGTCCAGGCGCCCGGTCGTTCGGACAGCGGTGCAAAGATCCAGCCCGAAGGGTTCCACCTCGTCGACGGCCCGCCGGACATTGGACGGATCGAGCCCGCCGGCCAGGAAAACCGGTTTGCCGACCTGTTCCCTGATCCTCCGGCTCAATTACCAGTCGTGAACCCGCCCGGTTCCGCCCAGTTCTTTCTTTTGCAGATTCGGATTGCCGCTGTCCAGCAAGATGGCGTCGACGTAGCTGGCGACTTCCAGGGCCTCCTCGACGGAGGATTCATCGAGGACGTGAACGACCTGAACCAGCTTGACGGCTGGCAGAGCCTTGCGTGTCCGCCCATCTTACGGGAATTTCACCCACTTTTCAACCGTATCCAGGAACCGGATGCTCGACAAACTGGAGTCGTTCTTCCGGAAGTTTTTGAAATAGGATTCTTCCTGACCGACCGGCCTGGGAGACTAGGCCGGTTGCGCCCGTATACTCTTCCCCTTTCCCATCCGCCGCCACAAGATGAGAGACAAGACCGTGAAGCGCAGCAGTTCGTATCCCAATTTGACCCAGGCGGCGCCACCGGCCGAGTAGAAGTGAGCCATCAGAATCAGGAACCCTGTGGAGACACAGAGAATGATCAGAGAGATGAAAAAACGTTCCCGTTGGTAGATCGAAGCGCTGTATAAAGAAGAAATCAGGTTGTTGGCCATGTTGAAGGGAACTGCCCAGACCAGTATACCCAGCAACGGAGACGCCGACGGGATCAGGGAGGTGTTGAAAATCCCCAGCAACCAGTTCCGGGACAGATTCATGACCAGGGCAAGGGGCAGCCCTCCCAGAAAGGAAACTGCCATGACAACCGAAAAAAGCCATGTGAAGGATTGAGCCTCCCGCCCATTGTAGATCCGGGAGGCA
>CAYMND010000410.1:0-2992 GCA_964391685.1 uncultured Clostridia bacterium
TTGGAAACTGATTCGGCGTTACGGTGAAATGGTGAATATCAGAGGACTTTCACCCCATACCCTTCGCCACTCATTCGCCACCCACCTGGTGGAGCGGGGAGCGGATCTGAGGACGGTTCAGATGATGCTGGGGCACAGCAGCATCAATACCACTGAAATTTATACCCATATGGGAGGGGAGCGGATCCGGGCCCAGTACCTGAAATGGCATCCTCGGGCCTGAAAATCGGTTTATTCGCGGGTGGCGGTCCAGGAATAGGCGCTGGTGTTGCTGGATATGGCCCACAGTCCGGTCATGGTTTTGATGGAACCGTTAAACACCGCGTCTTCCCAGTTGCCGAAAACCATCTTCAAGGTTGAACTGTCGCTGATGGTCCAGGTTCCGAAATAACCCCGGTCATCAGTGAATGTGCCATTCATGTTGCTGTCGCCGAAAAAGCGAAGCTTGAAGGTGGCATCCGTACCGCCCGAAGTGTTGTAGAGGGTGAACACCCATAGATCGCTCGGGTCGCCGATGTCGTTGCGGATGTCGATTTCCTGAACGTTGATGGTGCAGTCGGTGTAGACCACGAGTTCACCTTCGGCAGCGTAGGATGTGCCGTTGACCAGCACCTCCGGTGTCAGGTGATCTGCACTGGAGGCCTTGTAACTGTAGGAGATGGTGTCGAATTCCTTGTAGTTGTAGGTTCCGGCTGCCGGTGTTCCGGTAACACCTTCGGAGAGGACGAATGTCACAGTGTAGTCAGGGGATGAGGGAATGCAGGAGAGAGTCATGATCAAAGCGGCAGCCAGAAAGCCGACGATGATGAGTACGGTCCATCTATGTGAAGACATGGAAACCTCCGTAGGTTATGTTCAACCTGTTTTATATCATAGTTCTCCGGGGCAAAGCAAGGTTCACCGGTGAGACGCCCCCAGCCCGGGGATGGTTTCATTACGCCATGAAAAAATCCAGAAGCAGCGACAAGGTGTACAGCAAGCCGAATGACAGGTTCAGTTTTGCACTGGCACCGTCTAGAGTGATGAAGTCGAGGGGATTTGGAGAACGGTGACGGTTTCGGGCTCGAATGGAAAGGCGGATGGCCAGGGGCAGACAGAATACGGTGATCAGCCCGCTGAGCGGAAAGCCCCGCTGATGAAACAAGGGGGGGACGGCGGTAAGGAGAAGGAGGATAACGAAGGGAGAAAAAATCAGCAGATTGTAGTAGATCATCGATCCCCGGTCTCCCAGCCGGTTGGCGACGGTATACACTCCGCCGGATCGATCGCTTCGGCTGTCGCGCCAGTTGTTGGCGTGCAGGATGGCAATAATCAGCAGGGCGATGGGCAGTGACCATACGACGGGGAGCCAGGAAAAGCGATGGGTCTGCACCATCCAAGAGCCCAGGGCTCCCAGCACTCCGAAGGCCAGAAAAACTGCGAAGTCACCGAGACTGAGGTACTTGAGGGATTTGTGACGGCCGTGGCTGTAGAACCAGCCGATGAGTACGCCGGGAATGCCCACGGCCAGCAATTTCGGTGTGCTCAGCAGGCTGATGAGGATGCCCAGGGCCGAACCGCAGATGAAAAGGATGAATACGGCCCTCCATGCCTGCCGGATGGTGATGAGCCCGCGAACCACTCCGCCGCTGACTGGCGAGACCGTTTTGTCGAGTTCATTCTGGAAGTCATGGATGTCGTTTAGAATGTTGGCTCCCGCCTGAAGCAGGAGCATAGCCGCAACCGAAAGAACCAGGTTTGTCGGGTTGAGCGGATGTCGGGTCTGGTTCAGGGCCAGAAAGGCGCCGAAGAAAACAGGTATGGTCGACGCCGAAAGCGAGTAGGGTCGGCAGGAAATCCACCATTTTCGAAGGAAACTCATCGGTGAAGGTTTCAACGGCCCCGGCTCGGTGTCAGGAGAAGTTATCCGGTTTGTCGAGGAAGGTGATCAGCTTCTTCGATTTCTTCTTGAGTTTGCGCAGCGCTTTGGCCTCAATTTGTCGGATGCGTTCACGAGTGACCTGGAATTCCTGTCCCACTTCCTCCAAGGTATGCTCGTTGCCGTCCCTGAGCCCGAAGCGCATTTCGATCACCTTGGCTTCCCGTTCCGTGAGAGAGGAGAGGACGTTTTCCAGCTGTTCGCGCAGGTTCATCTGGGTGATGATTTCCGGGGGCGAGGCGGTTTTGTCATCTTCCAGGAAGTCCCGGAGATGGGAATCGTCGTCTCCTACGGGAGTTTCCAGGGAGATGGGCTCCTGGGCGATCTTGAGGATCTTGCGGATCTTGTCGACAGTGAAGCCGGTCTCCTCGGCGATCTCTTCCTCGGTGGGCTCCCTTCCCAGTTCCTGGACCAGGCGCCGTTGGGTACGGTTGATTTTGTGGATGGTCTCGATCATGTGCACGGGAATGCGGATGGTACGGGCCTGATCGGCGATGGCACGGGTAATGGCTTGACGGATCCACCAGGTAGCGTATGTTGAGAATTTGTAGCCCCTCTGATATTCGAACTTCTCCACAGCCTTCATCAGACCGATGTTTCCCTCCTGTATCAGGTCGGAAAACTGCAGACCGCGGTTGATATACTTCTTGGCAATGGAGACCACCAGTCGCAGATTCGATTCAACCAGGTCATTTTTCGACAGCTCGATCAGTCGCTGCCCCTCCTCGATGTCCGCCCCGGTTTTGAACAGGTCGAAGGGACTGATTTCGTATTTCTTGTTGAGATTTTCGAGTCTGCGGTTGTAGTTGTCGATCTCGACGACGATCTCTTCCTTCTTTTCAGGCTCCTCGAGTTCCTCGAGTTGTTGGTTGAGTTTCACCAGGCGCCCCATGATGTGCTGTTAGTTGTCCTTGAGGTGCTGGATTTTACTGATGAAAGAGCGTTTGTGCTCGTATAGTATGGACATCTCCTGAATGAGATGGGTGATCTCCACCATTTTCTTGGCGATCAGGAAATTGGTGGTTTTCCCTTTTTTGAGTTCCTTGAGCTCCCGCTTGTGCTGGTTGAGCTTCT
>CAYMND010000411.1:0-2986 GCA_964391685.1 uncultured Clostridia bacterium
ACCGGATTGTCCCTGTGCAGGGCGTTTCCGAATTGGAACTGCTGCAAATGGCCGGTTGCAAGCTGGAATACGAAACCGAGAAAGGGGGCTGGGTCGCTGTGACCGATGACCGTCTGGAAACCTGTGTGCCCTCGGTTTATGCGGCGGGAGAGGTTACCGGTATCGGAGGAGCGCTGAAATCAGTGAATGAAGGGCATCTGGCTGCATTGTCCGTACGGGAGCAAATCGGCGAGATCTCCACTGCCAAAGCCGAGACGCAGCGAAGAAAGTTATTGAAAGAACGAAAACATCACATGGATTTTGTTCGCCTGTTCAACGGACTCTACAGGATACCGCCGGCGGCTTACGATGATATTCCGGATGAGACGATTGTCTGCCGATGCGAGGATGTGACGGTAGGCGATATCCGGACGGCTGTGAAAATGGGTTTGAAAACTCCTGCCGCATTGAAGCTGGCTGTCCGTACCGGAATGGGCAACTGCCAGGGGCGGACTTGCGGCCCGGTCATATTCGATCTGCTCAGCGGGATTGGCGGGTTGACTCCAAAGGAACTGCAACCGCTCACGGTTCGACCTCCTGTTAAGCCGGTGAGTGTAGCGGCATTGATCAACAAGAATTAAAAAGAAATCAAGGCTGTCTTTGATTCCTCGGTTTTGAGGGAGTGAAAAGACGAAGTTCATCCGATATGTCCGAACAGCCGGATCCGTTCGAAATTCCTTTATCTCAAGAATAATGCGATTTTTGTAAAAAAAAAGGGGAGCCTGAACGGCTCCCCTTTTTTCGAGTATGTACTGTCAGTTCTGTTCGCAGGGATTCTTACCGGAGTTGATGGGAAAGATGTAACGGAAACCGAGCTGAATCGCATGGTTGTACTTGATCGGGATATTCTCGCCGATGGGCATGCGAAATTCTCCGATAATGGCCATGTTCTTTTCCGGATTCAGGTAGAATCCGGCGGCCAGCGAGAGATCAAAATCGGATTCCCAAACTCCGGAGTCATGTCCGGGTTCGGCATCGCGAACCTTGCCGGACAGACCGATACCGGCTCCGAGATAAGCCTGGCCGGGGTGAAGCGCCAAACGGGCATCGACCATGAAGAAGCTGTGAAAGGGCTCGTGAGTCAGACTGAGACCGGCTCCGGGCAGTAACTCTAATGAGAGGAGGTGATCGGAAAGCCATACGCCGGCTCCGAAACGAGGATACAGGTAGGAGCTGTACGTACCTTTTGCCAGCATGAATCCGGCTTCACCGACTAGGTAGAAGGGGCTGAGAACGGGCTTTTCAAAGCGAAGCTGGCTGATCACGTTCTTCACCTGATTGCATTCTCCCTTGGCTTCAGCTTCCACCTGGTACATGCCCGCTTCTTTGGTTTTGAAGACAACCGCATCTCCAGGTTTCTCCTGATTCAGCACCACGGCGCCGCTTTCGTTCTTGATGGTCAATTTGGTGAGGTCTCCGCCTTTTACGGTGGTGTTGATGGTCACCGGTTTGCGGACTACGCTGCAGGCCGGATCGACCGCAAGTTCCAGTTCCAGGGGATCGACCACGGTCAAAACTTCACTCTGGCAGTTGACAATCTGGTTGGCCAGGGACATTCCTTCAGCGTTGATGGTGTATTCTCCGGCGCTGGGGAAGACCACGGTCCAGATCATTTCACCTGCTGGAGTGATGGTGACTCCCTCGGGATTGACGGAAAGCTTCATTTCCTTGAAACCTTCCGATGCGCTCATGTCGACGGTGATGCTTTCACCGACTGTTGCGCATTCGTACTGCTTCTTGATGACCATGTTGCAAGTGGCCACGAAGGGCTCTTTTTTTACCAGGGTGAGGTTGAGACAGGCTTTGGGTACGGCCATCTGGTAATGGAAGCCTTGAGCGTAAACGTCGAACAAGTAGACCGGGATGGTTACGGGTTGTCCGGAAGCGTCTTTTCCTTCCCAGACGGGTTTGGCCATGGTCCGGACCAGACCGTTCTTACGAAAAAACATCCATTCCATGACGGACTCGTAGGGGATCTCGCCTTCGACAGCTTCCGGATTGTTCTTGAAATATTCGATGAGTGCTTCGTACAAGGTGTTTTCATCGAGTTGAGTCAGACCAAGCTGGATATCAGCAGCGTATTTTTCCGAAGCAATTGCGGCAAAGTCGGAAAAGGTTTTGACTTTGCGGTAATCCGAGCTTTTGATGAATTTGTTGACGCCGAGTTTCTTGATGTGGTAATCGTTAACCGGCTTGCGAACAACTTGATCAGCGGCAAATCCGGCCACTGTGAAGGCAGTAACTGCCAAGAACGCGATGATTCGTTTTTTCACGGTATACCCTCCTAGAAAAGGTTTGCCTTTCAACTTTTATTATTACAATAGTATTTTGCCACATTCAATTCTTTTTGTCGAATATTTTATTTTTTTTATCTTTTTTTCCCCTGTCTTGACGGCATTATTCAGCAGGAATACCTTTTAATCAACCGTTGCGACGGTTGTCTTTACTCTGATACATCGCTTCGTCGGCTTTGGCCACCAGTTCATCGACAGTCATGTTGCTTTGCGGAAGAAACCGGGCAAACCCGTGACTGAACGATACCGGATACGTTCTGCCGGGTTCGGAGTTCAGGGACTGCAGCTCGTTTTCAATTCGCTGCCAGATCGATTCCGCCTCCTGGAAATTACAGTCGGGGAAGATCAGCAAGAACTCATCTCCGCCATGTCGAAAGATGATATCGGACTCCCGAAGGGCTTTCTTCAGTACTTCACAGACAGTGCGAATCATGTTGTCCCCTTCCTGATGGCCGAATTGATCATTCACTTTTTTCAACTGATCGAGGTCGACGAAACATACGATCAGTTCCGAATTGTCTCTCTTGGCTTTATGCAGGGCCTTCTGAAGCAGAAGTATTCCTGTTCTGCGGTTGAATATGCTGGTCAGGGTGTCTGTGGTGGCATAGAGACGGAGCTCTTCCTCCATGTTTTTCTGTATTGTGACATCCCGT
>CAYMND010000412.1:0-2986 GCA_964391685.1 uncultured Clostridia bacterium
CCTGGCCGGAGGTAAAGGAGTATTCATCTGCAACAGCTTGCAGGAAGGGGAAGACGCCATCCGCGCCTCCATGCTGGAAAACAAGTTCGGAAAAGCAGGGGATTCCGTGGTTATAGAGGAATATCTGTCCGGGCAGGAGATGTCCTTCATGGTAATTTCCGACGGGAAACGGGCGGTTCCCCTGGTCACATCGATGGATTACAAAAAGATCTACGACAAGAACCAGGGCCCGAACACGGGGGGTATGGGGGCCATCAGTCCGGCACCCCAGATCAACGCCTCCCTGATTGACGATGTAATGAAGAGAATTATCTACCCGACAATCGAAGGACTGAAAGTGGAAGGCAAGGAGTTTCGAGGGGTTTTGTACGCCGGCCTGATGCTTACGGAAAAAGGTCCCAAAGTACTGGAATTCAATTGCCGTTTCGGTGATCCGGAAACCCAAACCGTGCTCCTTCGCCTGAAATCGGACCTCGTAGACCTCCTGGAAGCCTCGGCGGACGGAACACTGTACGATGTCCCCGTCGAATGGAGCGAGGACACCTCCGCCTGCGTGGTTCTGGCGTCAAAAGGGTATCCCGGAAAGTACGAGACCGGAAAGAAGATCATCGGTCTAGAGCGGGCCATGACCCAAGGAGTGGTCATTTTCCATGCCGGAACCACCAGCGGCCCCGAAGGATTCATCACCGCCGGAGGCCGAGTGATGAATATCTGCGCCACCGCTTCGACGCTCAGGGCCACCATGAACAAAATCTACGACGCCATTTCCTTTATCAGCTTCGACAACATCACTTTTCGCCAGGATATAGGGAGAATCCAATGAACCAGATCAAACTCGCAATTCTAATGGGGAGCGACTCCGATTTCCCCACCTTGGAGAGGGGGGTCCTGTTTCTGAAAAAAGAGGGCATCCCGTTCCGAATTGAGGTCAGTTCCGCCCACCGAACCCCGGAACGAACCATCGGTCTCATCCGAGAATTCGAGCAACAGGGCGCCCAGGTCATTATCTGTGCCGCAGGCGGAGCCGCTCACCTTCCCGGAGTCGTCGCCGCCCACACCCTGTTGCCGGTTCTGGGTATTCCCATCGATTCCAATATCTCCGGCATCGATTCCCTCTACTCCATCGTTCAGATGCCGGCAGGCATTCCTGTGGCCGCATTCGGCATCGGCAAGGCCGGAGCCATGAACGCCGTCCTGTTCGCCCTGCATCTGATTGCGGTAAACGACAAAAAAACAACCGAAATCGTCGCCCGGTTCCGTGAAGAACAGAGCCGACAGGTCCTGGAGAAGAGCGGGAAGCTGCAAGAGCGAATCAACAGCTTATGAAGTTCTATGTCAGTTATTTCGGCTGCAGAGCGAATCAGGCGGAAATCCAGGAATGGATCATATCGCTGGAACAATGCGGATATCAGCTGACCCGCGATCTGGAAACCGCAGATTTCGCCATCCTGAACACCTGCAGCATCACCGCCAAAGCGGAGAAAGACGTACTGCGCCATATGGAACGGATGTATCAGCGAAGCGATATCCCCTGGATCATTGCCGGCTGTTCAGTCAACAACCTCCAGCAAACCCTGCCGGATCGTTTCCCCGATTACATCTTTCTCGATAACAATCAGAAAAAGGACCTGGTTTCTGTCGTAACCCAGCGCTTTCCGGTATCAGAGGAAAACCTGATCTATCACTCCGCCTACCGCTCTCGCCTCTTTCTCAAGATACAGGACGGCTGCCAATTCCGATGCTCTTACTGTATCGTCCCGCTTTTGCGGGGCAAACCCGTCAGCATGAAGCCGGAGGAGATCATCCGCAAAGCCAGACGCTATATCAGCCTGGGGTACCGGGAACTGATCCTGACCGGGATCAATCTTTCCTCGTACGGACACGATCTTTTCCCAAGACCGTCGGTCATCGATCTGCTCGAAAAACTTTCCGATATCCGTGATTTACAATTTATTCGTTTGAGTTCCATGGACCCCCGCTTCATCAGTTTCGATTTTATCCACCAGCTGAGCCGTCTGGGAAAAATTGCTCCAAGCTTCCATTTTTCACTTCAAAACGGCAGCAACAGCGTACTCAAGAGAATGAACCGAAACAGCAAGACCCGACACTACCATCAAATGCTGGACCAGTTCCGCAAGTATTTTCCCGATGCCAATATCGGCGCCGACATTATCGCTGGATTTCCACAGGAGAGCGAACAGGAATTCCGGGAAACCGTTGAATTCATTCACAAGTCTCCTCTCAATTACCTGCATGCTTTCCCATTCTCTCCGCGCCCCGGCACCCGGGCAGCGGAGATGCCGATGATTGACCCTGCAGTCATCAGCCATCGCATGTCCGAACTGAACGAATTCAACCGTCTTCGTAAAATATCCTACCGTGAACAATTCATCGGACGAAGGCTTCCCGGCATACTGACCGAAGAGAACCCCCAACATGCCGTAGTGGTCACCGGCAATTACCTCAGTGTGCACATTCCACCGAAAACAGGGTACAAGCGACGCAAAGTCTGGGTTCGAATCGACCGGCTGATGACCGACATCATCTGCCAGGGAGCGCTCTGCCGCCCGGACAACAAACGCTCCGAAAATATGGCGGCGGTTTCAGACGCTGCAGGCGGTCCACCTCTGCCCTGAAAATGGGAAAGAAATCGGCTCGACACGGTCAGAATTTTTTAACCGACCACCGTTACGCCGATCGCATCCTGAGCTCAATTCCCGACGATACCGCATCGATTCTGGAAATCGGCCCCGGTCCCGGCATTCTCACTTCCGGTCTGATAGAGAAAGGCTTTTTACCGCAGCGTATCTGGGCAGTGGAGATTGACCCCCGACTGGCCGACCAGTTGCGGCAGAAGTGGCCGCAACTCAACCTGTTGACCGGAGACATCCTGCTACAGAATCTGGACGATTTCACCCTTCCAAACCCCTGCCATCTACTCAGCAATCTTCCCTACGATATATCGCACCCCTTCTTCGACCGCCTC
>CAYMND010000413.1:0-2984 GCA_964391685.1 uncultured Clostridia bacterium
AGGTCATTGATCGCTCGCTCCTTTGCCGTGGCGCTCTTCACCCTGCTGGGCACCGTCCATGTCGTACCCGGGCACTGGAGCCTGGAGGGAGAGTTCACCCGAAGTTCTTTCGGCTCTGCCGCTTCTTCAGAAGAGGAGACGACGAAAGAATCCGATTCCGCCTGGAAAGCCGGAACATCTCTATCCCTGGGACCGGTCAACGGCCGATTGCAATATCAGCACTTGGGAGAAAACTTCAACTCGATTGCCAACCTGTTCCTTCAGAACGACCGGGAAGGACTTCAGACTTCCTTGTCGGTCAACCAAGGAAGCTTTTCTCTCAATGTGTCCTACATGGACCAACAGACCTATATTCACCATCCCACGCAACCCAGCCAGCACAACCGCAACCTGGGCACCCAGCTCAACTGGCTGATCGCCAACCACCTCAATCTCGGCGGAGAGTTTTCACTGGACAACCTCGAATACGACTCTTCAACCGGCCTGCACACGGGGGGAGAAGACATGGAGACCTGGCGCGGCGCCGTTTTTCTCGGCTTCATCTCCGGCGCCAACAGCATCACCTTCCGAGTGGGAAAAACCGAATCCAAAACCTTCACCAGCAACTTCGACGCCTCCATCGCCGTCAACTTGCGAATCGGCAACGTTTTCAGCGTTTCTCCCACTGCGTCGTTCCAGCGGACAACCAACCTGAGCGACGACAGCAACTCCGACATTCTGAGTTTTTTCGCCAGCGGAGAATTGAGCTTTGTACCTGAAATCGCAACCCTCACCTTCACCGGCTCCTTCAGTCAGAGTAAAAATCCCTACGCCGATTCCGACACTCTGAGTGTAGGCGTCAACGCCAACCTCTTTCTGGCGAAAATCTTCAACAACAAGGTTCAGCCCAGCATTTCTTTGCGAAGTCAATACCAGAAAGGAACATACAATTCAGAAAGCAGTGATGCATGGACCGTTTTTCTTCACGCCGACCTTGCTTTTTAGGGAGTACCGAAATGAACAAGAAAAACAGACAAGTTAGCTTTTTCACCCTTATCGTTCTTCTGATCACGCCGGCTCTACTTCAGGCGATCGAAGTCAGTCCTGCATCCGGACCTTACGTTGTCGGCCAGACCATCTATTTTTCAGGCACATCGACACAATGGGACGACTTCTGGGTCGGACCGAGAATCAGTTTCGGCGACGGTGCAACCGACGACACCATCACCCACAGCCATGCAGTCCCTCACAGCTACCGGCATGCCGGAACCTACAACGTCTCACTCATTGACCTCGACCCCTACGGATATGGCCCCACAACTCCGGAATATCTCAGCATCACCATCACCGACATCCGTCGGATTACCTTCACCCCGACAACCCCTCTCATCGGGCAGACCATCACCTTCACCGCCGAGAATTTCGTCACGCCCAAAAACATCCGATGGGATTTCGGTGACGGAGTCGTCATCAACCAGCACGAAGAAAAACTGCCCCATCAGGCAGGTCAACAGGTGACCCACAGCTATACAAAGGCCGGCACCTACACCGTCAGAGTCTATGACTGGAACGGAACGGACAATATCCCGGTCACGGTGAACATCACCATCGGAGAACCGGCCCGAGAAATCCATGCCAGCATTCGCAGCCCCCGGGAGGACCAGTTGATCACCCTGACCGCGGTGAACTTCATGTCCAGGAGTATCGACTGGGATTTCGGTGACGGTGAAAAAGCCACCGCAAGCGGATCCGTACAGCAGCATCGATATATGAGTGCAGGACAGGTGATCGTTTCGGCTCTGGACCGCGACTACACTCAAACCCCCGCTACCCTGACAATGTCAATTCTTCCCGAAAACCGGAGCATCACCGCCACCCCTGCAACGGTCGTCTTCAATCAGCCGGTTACCCTGACGGCCAATCAGTTCCGTGGTGACGGCGTATTGTGGAATTTCGGCGATGGAACGCAACTGATCGGCAGCCACCAGGAGATCCACAATTACAGCCGCCCGGGCCGATACACCGTAACCGCCCGCGATGAAAGCGGCCAGAGTCAGCGTGTGTTCAGTGCAGAGATTACCGTACAGGGGATCACCGACGACGTCAATCTGCATTCGGCCGAACTTCGCTTCGACAACGGCCGGGCCTACCGGGTGGTGGCCAGAAACAGCAGCCACATGCAGGCCGAGTTGCAGATGAAGATGCAAGGAACCGGTCTGGTTACCGGAATGTGGATCATTGACGGCCATCCGTTTAAACAATTCAGCCAGCTGGTCAATCAGGGTGTGATCACCGTCATCAAGACGGGACTCACCCCGCCGCTGCCGACCACAGATCCGGGATTGCACAAGCTGACCGTACGGTTGCACAGACCGGCCATCGATACACTGCAGGAAATCAGCTATTACGTGGAACCCGAATCCGCTCTTCTGAACGTTCTGGAGCCCCGGGACGGATTGACGGTCAAGGAAGACGAGGTGCCTCTGTTCAAATGGGATATCGTCAGGGGGGCTTCGTGGTACGAACTGGGCTTTACTGATTCCCTGTTTCTGTTCCTTTATTATCCGGAAAAGATCCAATGGCATACCGTCAGGGAAGGTAACGAATATTTCCCCGACGAAGCGGTCTGGTCCGGCCTGTCCCGGAACCGTCCGATCTACTGGCAGGTCAGAGCGGTGGACGGAGCCAAACAACTGATCAGCCAAAGCGAACCCCGGGAATTGCAGCTCAGCCTCAACCCGGCCAGAATCACGGTAAAATCCATCAGTGATCTTGCCGGAAATCAGCAATCGCTACCCGCTTCCAACCTACCGCGGCAGTTGCTGATCAAAGGGAGTGTCAACTTCCCCGGAGACACGAAATTTCTATTGCTGCGCGTTTTCGCCGACGACCGTATGGTGAACCAGCTGCTGCTCCGAGATGTTCAACCGGGAAAGGACATTCCGTTCTCCAGTTCATGCCCCGGCTTGGGATGCCGCCGCATCACTCTTCAGGTTCTGAAGCCC
>CAYMND010000414.1:0-2965 GCA_964391685.1 uncultured Clostridia bacterium
AAAACGCCGTGAATGCGCCCCCCGAAATCCTTCAGCGCATTCATCGCGAAGGGGGAGACCAGATCCCCGAGAACGAGCATTGCTTCGCATTCCCGTTGATTGGCCGCAGCCACGGCTTTTAAGATCATGTCGACATGATCGTGTGAATCGGATATGACGGCGACTTGCATTTTAAAAAAATTATAACATATTTTTCCGCATGCGGCTCAAGTTTCGGGCGGATCTTGCCACAAAAGGCGGAGTCTGGCAAAATACCATTATCCCAATGGAGGACAGATGAACGAAAAAACAAAGGAAGATGCGCCGATTCAGCTGCCGGATCTGGATTCGTATCTGCATCATGGGTCTCGATCCCGCACCATTGCCATGGGCGTAGTCGGTCTGGCTGTCCTGGCCGCCGTGATCTGGCTCATTTCCGTTTCCAGTGAGCCGATTCTCGACGATGATGCGTATCGGGCGCAGTTTTCCTTCAATACCATAGACAGTCAATGGGTGGTGAAAAACACCATTGAACGGCCCGATTTCAAAGGGGTTCTTCTGGTACCCCAGATTCGCTTCCGGGTGAAAAACGAAAGCGCCGGGCCGCTGCGTGCGGTTCAGATGATCGGTGTTTTCCGTTTTTTAAACTCCGGACGATCCATCGGAGAAAGCATCGCCTACCTGTTCAACAAAGCTGCCGGACCGGGTGAAAACAGCGACGAAGTGGTGATGATGACTGAAAACGGATATGAAGCCGGCAGCATCCAGGATTTCGAGAAGAATCGAAAATTCTGGGAAGGGGCGCTGGTTGAGGTCTACGCCAAATCGGGCCGGCAGAAACTGACCTTTATCAAGTCTTTCTACATCAGTCGCCATATCGAAGGATTGGATCTGGATGTGCAGCTCCTGCCCAAGGGCGGGGAAAAGACAGAAAAGGGAAACTGAATCAGTTCTTGATGCTCAACAGCCGGTTCAACTGATTCTTGTCGAATCCGATAACCGGACGGTTGTTGACCAGGGTGACCGGAACCCCCTGTTGCCCGGTTCGACGGACCATATCGGCCGCCGCCTTTTCATCCCGGCTGATATCCACGTTCTTGAATTCCACATGGTGCTGTTTCAGATAATCCTTGACCGCCCGGCACCACGAACAGGTGGGAGTGGAGAAGACAATTACCTTGGGCTTTGATTCGGCCATGGACACCTCCTTTGTATCGTTAAATATTAACATAAAAATTGCAGTTGTCAACTGTTCGGGTGAACCGGGACAGGCTGGGAAGAGAATCTATTCGTCGTCAATCCGGTCGTCTCCGGGTTTGAGGTGGGATACGATTCTGTCCCGCCACCGGCACAGACCGTGTCCCGCGAAGATGCAGACTCCGATGTAAAAGAAGACGACCGCCAGGAGCAAGATCATCTGACTCGTTTCTCCTTGTCTAGTTCTATGAATGATATAAAGTTGCCTCTTTGTCTGCTTTCATCCACAAAATTCAGTGTTTTAACCTCATTTTCCCGGTATGGGATGAAACATATGCGGCAGCAGGGCGTTTTATCGGTTTCTTTCGAAGCAGGGAAATGAACGATGGTTGAAACATGTCGGCAGCAGAAACGTTATTCAGATAAGAGTACGAGGTAAATGAGCATGAACATTCTCAGAAAAATAACTGTTCTCGGTGTAATGTGCTTCCTGTTCTCCGCTGTCTTCCCGGCGGATGGTGAGCCGATGGCGGTCGTGTCGGGCGGTGCGGCTCCGGTAATCGACGGGTGTCTGGATGACCCGGTCTGGCAATCGGCGGCCCGTTTTACCGATTTTGTCACCTTCAAACCGCATTTCGGCACTGAGATGTCGGAAAAGACTGAAATGTACGTGACATACGATGCCTGTTTTCTTTATTTCGCTTTTCGCTGCAGCGATTCCGAACCGGAGAAGATCCGGGCCACCATCACCAAGAGAGACAATATAGACAACGATGATTACGTGGGTGTGATTCTGGACATGGCCAACACCAGCCAGAGCGCGTACTGGTTTGTGGCCAACCCGTTCGGTGTGCAGATGGACAGCATGCTCAACGCCGACGGCAATGGCGACGGAACGTTCGATACGGTCTGGTCGAGCATGGGAAGGAAAACCCCTGACGGTTACGAAGTGGAGTTGGCCGTTCCCCTGAAAAGCATCCGTTTCCCCTCCGGTGAAGAGATTGTCATCGGTCTTCAGGGGGTGAGAACCATTCCGAGAAAATCGGAACAGGGATTGAGCCCCGAATACAAACCCGAACAAGGCGCACTGCTGGGGCAATGCCATCAGCTGAAACTTACGGGACTGAAACCGGGAAGGACCGTTGAACTGCTTCCGGCTGTCACCATGGCTCAACACAGTCGACGTCAGCAGGATAGCTTGGAGCACGGGAAGACGGACGGGGACTTTTCTCTGACCGGCAAACTGGGATTGAGTTCCAGTCTGACATTGGAAGCAACCTACAATCCTGATTTTTCGCAGGTGGAAAGCGATGCCGGCCAGATTGATGTCAACCTCCGTTCGGCCGTATACTACAGCGAAAGGCGTTCTTTTTTTCTGGAGGGGCTGGATGATTTCAATTACGCTTCCGCGTTCGAGGCCTCTCCACTGGCTTCGGTAGTCCATACGCGTACGGTTGTAGATCCTCTTCTGGGACTGAAACTCACCGGAAAGATCGGAAGCAGAAATGCGGTGTCGGCAGTTTTCGCCATTGACGAGTATCCGTGTCAGCTGGCCTGTGAAGAGGGGGATGCCGCTGAAGGGCGCAATGCCTACGTTTCCATTGTCCGCTACAAGAGAGCGCTGAGCGGTGACAACTACCTTGGCGGTTTTCTGACCAGCCGGGAGCATGACGGCTCCTTCAACCGGGTTCTCGGAGGTGATTTCCGTTTGCGTCTGGGGAGAACTTCCGTCATCGAGGGGATGGGGCTGGGTTCCTTCACCGACGACGGCACGAAGAGACAGGATGGA
>CAYMND010000415.1:0-2963 GCA_964391685.1 uncultured Clostridia bacterium
GCCCGTTTCATCCGTTTCTGTGACGCCTTCAACATACCGCTCATCAGCTTCGTCGACGTACCCGGGTTTCTGCCCGGCCGCGACCAGGAGCAGCTGGGAATCATCAAACACGGCGCGAAAATGCTTTACGCCTACTCCGAGGCCACCGTACCCAAGCTGACGGTGATCACCCGCAAATCATACGGCGGCGCCTATATCGTCATGAGTTCCAAACACCTGGGTGCCGACATCGTCTACGCCTGGCCTACCGCCGAGATCGCCGTCATGGGTCCTCAGGGAGCGATCAACGTCATCTTCCGAAAGGATATCGCCAGCGCCGAGGAGCCCGAAAGCCTGCGGGAGAAGCTGATCCAGGACTACAAGGACAAATTCGCCAATCCCAAACAACCCGCAGCTTTCGGCTATGTGGACGACATCATCCTGCCCACCGAGACCCGGCCGCTGCTGATCAAGGCCCTGGAGTCCCTGCAAAACAAGAGCATGGACCGGCCCAGACGCAAGCACGGCAACATCCCGTTGTAAAGGAAAGAACATGGAAGCCCATAAAAAAACCGTATTGATTCCCAATCGCGGGGTCATCGCCCTGGACATCATCGACTCACTGAAAAGCATCGGCCTGCACACCATATTGTACCACTCTCCCGAAGACACCATCTCCCTCGCCGTCCGTCTGGCCGATGAGAACCATAAATTCTATTCTTCGAAACTCAGCGACAGCTACCTCGATCAGGAAGCCATCATCGAGAAGGCCCTGGCTCGAAACGTCGACTACATCCATCCCGGCTACGGTTTTCTCAGCGAGGATCCTTCCTTCTGCAAGCTCTGCGAAGAAAACAGCATCAAGACCGTCGGGCCCGATTCCCGGACCCTGCGCCTCATCCAGAACAAGATCTCTCTGCGAAAAGAAGTCTCCAGAACCGGCATTCCGGTTCAGGAGTGTTCACAGGTCATCACCAGTCCCCTGGACTACAGCGACCAGAGCCACAAGTTTCCCTTTCCCCAGCTGATCAAGCCGGTGACCGGCAGCGGTGGAAAAGGCATCCGGCTGGTTCAGACCGAGAGGGAGGCCGGCAGCATCATCAACCAGCAGCTGAAGCGGGAGGAGTACCAACAGCTCGGTCTTTTCATCGAGCCCTTCCTCGCCGAAGCCCACCAGATCGAGATTCCCTTCATCCGGGACAAGCAGGGCAACATCCTGATTCTTCCGGAAATCGAATCCTCTCTCCAGCGCCGCTTCCAGAAAATATTTCAGGAATCCCCATCTCCCAATCTCAGCCAGGACATGAGGGAGCAACTGATCGCCTATACCCGCAAAATCGCCGAGATGCTCGGGTATATCGGACTCGGTTCCGCCGAATTCTTCGTCTGGGGCGGCCAGGCGACGTTCTCCGAACTCAATCCTTCCCTGCAGATCAACACCCTGGTTTCTGAGATTCACACCAACTCCAACTTCATCAAGAAACAGTTCGCCATCTCCCAGGGGGAGACCCTCAACCAGGTTCAGGGAATGAAAGTCATCAGCCCCAAACATCACGTCATCCTGGTATCCCTCATGGCCGAGGACCCCTACAACCACTTCCAGCCCTCGGCGGGCATGGTAGAGGAATTCTCCTATTACGCCAGCTTCCGTACCTTATTCAAGACCTCCATCTATACCGGCTGTCACATCTCCTCCATCTACGATCCGTTCATCGGAAAAATCGCCACCTTCTCCTCCCGGCGCGAAACATCCCTCCAGACCATGCGCCATTTCCTGGACAACATCAATCTGAGAGGCATTCACACCAACCTGGTCTTCCTCAAGCACCTGATGGAAAACCCCCTGCTGATCAAGGGAGATACCTGCATCGACTTTCTCAACCGCCATTGTCAATTCGCCCGGCAACAGCACAAGGAGTCGTCAAGGGAAATCGCCGCCGCCCTTCTGGCCGCCCAGTTCCACATGGAAAACCGGCAAAAAAACTACAAGGCCCAGCTTGAACGGATGAAGCAGCCCGGATTTTTCAAGCGCCTTTTCTCCGGGCTCTGAAGAGGTAATGCAAAAATGAAGTACAAATTCCAGCTTGAAGGCAATCAATACGAGGCGGAGATCCCCAGCAGCGTCACTTTTCACACAGAGACCGAAATCCGCATCGACAAAAGCAGCTACCGCCTTTCCGTGGCCGAAACCCAAAACGGCACCGTGCACGCCATGATGCTGAACAACAAGTTCTATCAGGTGGAAATCGTCAAGGACGAAGACGGATACCCGAAGGGCATCTACGTGGACGGGGAATATTTCTCAGCCAACCTGCTCAAGATCGACAAACTGTTTTATTACAAGGAAAAAGCGGTTCCCTCATCGAAGTCGGGCATCGTAAAGAGCTTCATTCCCGGCAACATCAAGAAGGTGTACTACCGGGAAGGCCAGCGGGTGGAAGAGGGAGACATCATCCTCATCCACGAGGCCATGAAGATGGAGAACGAGATCCGCGCCCCCAAAAAAGGGGAAATCAAACGCCTCGGCGTGGAAGAGGGAGACAACATCCTGGCCAATCACTTGCTGTTCGAAATCGAGTAAACTGGACCAAGAATGAGGGCCTGGGTCGCAGCACCCGCTACGCACCAGTGCAGGGGGTTAGTGAAAAACAGAACAGGACTTTTTTCATCCCTGTTTGATTTGCCTGGTCCCCAGGACAAATCGTTTCCCTCAAAGATTATTTTCTGAAACGAAATGATCTTATCAATCCTCCTCTCAATCAAATCAATTTTATGATCCGTTTCGTTCTTCGAAGAATACTACAAAGCAAGTAGTCTATTACCCCGAAATGGGATTAATGCATAATGTAAAGAAGAACAGAATCGTCCCACATGGTTTGGCCAAGGGGGTCCGTTCTGGTTAACTTCATGCGTGGTTTAGCCGCCGTTCCAACTCTTTAAGCCCCCCGATCATATCATCGAATTCAGGAACTTGGCCAAATAAC
>CAYMND010000416.1:0-2960 GCA_964391685.1 uncultured Clostridia bacterium
AAGCCCGTACCGGCTCATATTCGACAAAGATGTTCATGGTACCCTTCTGCTGAGTAACAGCCGAGGGCAACTGGTGATCGAGTTGCACAAGTCCTTCGGTCGGGAAATGGAGATCGGCCTAGAACCCGATATCTACCGAATCATCAACATCCGGAACAACCACTATTACGAATCCCGCATCCAATTGCGGGATGAAACGCCTCGTATTCTCTCCGCCGCCCGGTTCTCCCCGATACAACCGGTCCCGACAGCCAGTCGGGGCGACCTCCCACCTGACCCGCTAAACGCCTACGCCAAAGAGAATCCTCCTCTTCCGGTCTCCGATCCGTTCCGATTCACCCTGATTGACATACCGGATCGCCGACTACGGAGCGACCAGTTCCTGATGCATCTTCTACTGGCTTATTCCGGGCGTCTTCAGGGTGTATCCCTGGGAAGCGGCCTCCATGTGGTCAGCGGACCGGTCAACGGCGCCCAGATCTCCGCCGTGGCCAACACGGTCGGTGGCGACATGCGGTATCTGCAGCTGAGCGGTCTCTTCAACTCCGTTTCCGGCCATACCCGGGGATTGCAGGCCAGCGGTGTGCTCAATTACACCCGCAAGTCAACCAGCGGCATTCAACTGGGCGGAACAATCAACATCAGCGGATCCCTGAAAGGAGCTCAGCTCGGCGGCGGCGTCAACTACGTAGGGGATGAGTTGACCGGTGTGCAGATCGGTCTGGTCAATTTCGCGAAAACGGTACGAGGTCTTCAGGTCGGGTTGGTCAACATCGCCACCCAACAAAGCGACCTGTCTCTCGGCCTGTTCAGCTATTCGCCGGGAAACGAAGTGGCCCTTTCATTCTGTACCGACGATGCCCGTTTCACCACCATGGCCGTCAAGACAGGCAACCGCCGATGCTATAACCTCTATATGACCGGCATGGATTTTTCAGCATCTCAAAACAGCCTGGGGATCGGCTGGGGCGTGCATGCCTTCTCCGGAAAAAGCCTGGGACTGGACCTGGACATCTCGAGCCGGCTCATATTCGATAAAGAAAGCTTCTACGGGGGCCGAAGCGGAAATCTCGCTGCCCTGCGCAGCACCCTGCTGTTCAAGCTCGGGCAAAGCTTCCGTATCGGAATCGGAGCCTCCGTAAACCATTACCATGCCCTGGAACTTTCATGGACTCACGTAACCGACGAGTACGGCAACAACATCTACCGCCCCAGTTACCCAATGCCGAGCGACACCTATCTCGGTTACAAATTCAATCAGGAAAAGGAAAATCAGATGTGGGTCGGTCTTCACCTGGGTGTGGAACTCGTCATCCGACATCGGCACTGAGTTGGGAAACACGGCATTTTGCTTGACAGGTCCCTCAATCCTTATTACTATGACCGATGCGTGCTTTTTCAATTGTTTTCTTAAGCCTAAGTCTGTTCAGTCCAATTATTTTCGCAAAATCCCTATACGCCAAGACAACTTTAGTCCCTGTAGCCTTCTATTCCCCTGAAACCAGTGTTGCGGCCGGAGGAGCCATCACCCTCAGTTCCCCCTCGGCTCCGCATAACAGATTGGCCGGTATCGCCTATGTCACGTTGAAGGGGCAGTATCGCATCAGCGAAAACACGGCCATGAACTGGAAAGAAGATCAATGGCGCTTCGAAGCCGATCTGTCCTACAGCCATTTCCCCGACCGTCTGTACAGCCCGGGCGTCGACAGTTCGGAAGAATACGGGGAATTCACCCTGCATAAATTCAATACCCGCATGAGCATTCAGCGACGCCTGAAGAACTGGCATTTCGGGCCGACCGTCGCCTACGCCGTATACAAGAGCTACGACATCGAACCCGCCGGCAATCAGAATATCGAAGATTGGATCGGATTTGATCGGGCGTCGATCTTCGGTATCGGTCTCAACCTGACCCAGGATCGACGTGACCACCCCTTCGATCCCCGGCGAGGCCACTTCACCACAATACAGCTCACTCAGTACCTGGGTGTCAGCTTCGCATTCTCGAAATTCACGGAATTCAAGTTAAGCCATCGCCGTTACTGGGCGATCAGCAATCGGTTCAGCTGGGCCGGTGCCGTTCATTTCAATTACAGTTCGCAGCAGACACCGTATCACTCCCTGCCGAGTTTCGGAGACCAGGCCGGAGGTGTGCGTCTGATGCGCGGCTACTACAACCACCGCTTCCGCGATCAATGCCTGATCGCCATACAGAACGAGTTGCGCATCCTGATCACCAAGCGCTGGACGGCCATGGTTTTCTGCGACGTCGGCCAGGTCGCACCCAATCTCGATTCCATCCGTTTCCGTTCCTACAAGGTAACTCTGGGTCTGGGGATCGGTTTCTTCGTCGACAAAGCGACCCGCATGCCTGTTTTCATCGAAGGCGGGCTTTCGAAAGAAGGATTGTCCCTGGGCGTCAAGCCAATGGCGGCGTTCTAGAATCGATCAGCATTTGCATATCCCCCGGCAGCGGAGCTTCCACAAGCAGCGGTTTCCCGCTTACGGGATGCTGCAGTTCAATGCGGCAGGCGTGCAGGGCCACTCTTTTGAATTTCACCTCGAAATCCTTGCGGAAGGCGAAGCGGCTCTCACCGAGCAGGGGGTGCCCGATGGATTTGAAGTGAATCCGGATCTGATTGGTACGTCCGGTTTCCGGCATGACTTCCACCAATGAAAAATCTTCGAAGGCTCGAAGCACCCGATAGCGTGTAACGGCCGTTCTTCGCTCGATGGGGGTGTCGATCATTCCTTCCCGGTGATATGGAGTCCCTGAAACGAGGGCGATATAGGTTTTCTTCACCAGACGACCATGAAACAGCTTCATCACGGCCTGCTGCATGGCCTTCCCCTTGGCGTACAGGATCACCCCGGAAGTTTCCCGGTCGAGCCGATGGCAGGGATGGGCGTTGACCGACAGTCCGCGGCGATGCAGATCGGAAGAGCGTCGTGTAGGGAAA
>CAYMND010000417.1:0-2939 GCA_964391685.1 uncultured Clostridia bacterium
CAATCCCGGCATATAGCTTCCGGTGACGATCGATCCCGCCAAGTGGGGTACGAAGACGTTGAAACCGACTCCCGCGGACACGGCGCCGAACAGGTAGAGAGCGCGACTGCGGGGAGCAGCCCGATAACCGATCCAGACGGCCAGGTAAAACAGCAGGGTGACCACGGCGACGGCGAATGCGAATTCTTTGCTGCCGACATCCGGGTGCCGGCCTGTACACTGTTCGGCCCAGAGGGGAAGACCGAATGCCTCTTCCAGGTTATGGATGGTTTCGGCCACCGGGAACAGATATAATCCGACAAGGCTCCTTCGGTCCCAGACTCGTTCTCTCTTTTCCGTATCCAAAATACCCACCTCCTCGATTGCTGAAAATCTGGTGACAACATCACCACTTATTATACCGCTTTGAGTGCCGGTCCCTTTTTCTTTTGGTTCAGTATCAAAGTACTGGGACAGGCAGGAAGAAACGAAACAATATTACATTGACGCTTTTGACAGCGTGAAAAAATCAGGAAGGAGGAAAAGGTGGTGAAAAGTATTGGTTTTTCGCTCCTGGTTTTGATTTTACTGCCCATGGTGGTGTCGGGAGAAGAGAGGGTGTCTCCGCCCTATACGGTTCTGGTTATGTTGGAATATCAGTCGCCCTTTGTTGACGATGGCCGCAGCTCCTTTGCCGATTTTGCCTTCAGTGTCACTTTCGAGAATGTTCGGTTCTATTTCGACAACCGGCAGTCGCTTCCGATGTCGGCGTTCCGTATCGATGGTGCAAAAGGGAAAGGGATTTTGAGCCGATGGGCACTTAACAAAGTGGAAACAGGCGGAAAAATCGTCTTCCCCAAAATGATCAGAGAGCCACAGCGGAAGTTTGAAGCCTGGCTTAAGATTGTTCCCGGTCCGTTCAGGAAGGAATGGGGGGAGAACCTGAATATGCTTTCACCCTTGCCGCTGCAGTTTCGAACCTCCTGGGGAAAGGAAATGATGAAGTGGGACTATGTAGTCGGTACCAGCTATCTGGAGGAAGTTGGGATTGAGGCTTTTCTGGTTGACTGGGAGGAACTGTGGCATGGGCATCCTGTTTCCGTTTCCCTTCCTTTCGAAGGGTCTTTTCCCGAGGAAAAGGGGAACTGGTTGCTGGAATTCATACCCCAAGTCAAATAGTTTCGGGGACAGTCTCTTTTGTTTCTCTTGTTGTCTCTCCAATGTTGAGCAGCATGCTTCGCATAGGACGCATTTCATCCCGTTTCAGATGTTGCCTGTTTCAAAATACTTGTTTAATATAGGGTCTTTATGACAATAATGATCTTGAAAACTGTACTGCAATCACATAGAATTACTCAGAATCCATTGATACTGAGGTGAAGATGAGAACTTATGCCAGGCAACTTCTTCCTGTTTTATTTTTTATAGTCAATACGGTATCCGCGCAGGATGGCAATGTCATATCCGTCTCTGGAACAATACGGACTGAAGATGGGAAACCACTGTCCGACATGAGGATTCAAGCGATATATGAGAAGAGTATGATCGGTGCTTACAGCGGCTCCGGCGGGCGATATTCCATTGATCTGCCCGCAGGGCAGACGGTTGAATTGACTGTAACCGGGCGATCATGCGAACCCTGCCGAAAAATGGTGGTAACCAACGGTTCTGAACCCGGCATGCAGATCGATTTTATGGTGAAGGAAGCGATTGATGCCATATTACCGGGAAGTCTGAGTCAAGTGCAGCTTTACTTGAGCAAAAGTCAACAGGAGAGTATTGAGGGGTATATCCTGGCCCAGGAAAAGGTGGATTTGACTTCGTTCATTGAAAGTGTAACCGACAATCCATGGAGCCGGTCCTGGGCTCATGCTTTTGCCGGCCATCTGTTGTACCGGCTCCATCGGGAGGAAGAGGCCGCCGATCAATTCAAAAAGCATAACGGCGCTACTTACGCCAATATGCGCGGGGAAAAGGCCTTTGTTGAAGGAAGGTTCAGTGAGAGTCTGGCTTGGTTGAAAAAAGGAGAGCCCGGACTTGAACGGGCAACCTTGCTCATGAATCTGGCGGAACAGTTTGCAAAGGGAAACGATCCCGATAGCCGGAACCAATGTTTCGAACTGGCCTGGATCGATTATGAAACGATTCTGAAGAATAATTTTTCTCCGTGGGATGAGAATCTGAACAATATTTTCACTGATCTTTTCAACAGTGATTGGGCCGAGAATAATCTGAATGCTGTCAGAGCGCCGGAGTTGGATAAATTACTCGACCTTTCGGCGCAGTATTGTCTGCAGCTGGAAAAGAGATCGGTGTATTACTATTGTTACGAGAACAAAACCGACTCCATTGCCGTCAGCGCCAAGCTCTACAAGGGCGTTCGAGATCCTGTCCGTTTCAACAAGTACTATACTGTTCTCAGGCCGGAAATTGCCGATGGGTTTTCTATGGCCAAGCTGACCTGTCGGTATGACATTCAATTGGTTCAGGATGAAAGAGGGTATATCGATGAAGTTCGACGCCCCGGGAAAAGATATATCAACCGGAAATATCCCAACAAATATCTGGAAAGTTATGAAATACAAAAGGCTCATTTCAGTCCCAATACCATTGTCGGACCTCATGTGCAGAAGTACTATCATTACCGGATTATTGGCCGGGACAAGATTTTCGGCGTCGATGCCATGGTGATTGAAGCCATTCCCCTTCGGATTGGAATCAAGCCTCTGCATGCCGGGAAAGTCTGGGTAAGTGCAAGCGATGGTAGTGTCTTGAAAATCGAACGGATTTTTCAGGAGGTTGAAAATCGTAAATTCCTCAAGCGCCGGGCTCTGATGCTCGACCTGACTCCCAGGTTGATCCTGGTTTCCGAGTACGGTTTCGAAAAGAACGGTTTTCGTTATCTCAGTCGCAACCATCTACAGGAAAAATATATAGGGAAAAACGGTGAACGCCTGATC
>CAYMND010000418.1:0-2928 GCA_964391685.1 uncultured Clostridia bacterium
CCTGGAGTAACGGGCTTTCGGTCGCGGATGAGGTTGAGACAGATGTTGGTGGCGATCCGATAGAGCAGGCTGGACGGATATTCGTCGGTCAGCTTATCCTGGTAACGCATCAGCTTGACGAATGTCTCCTGCATGGCGTCGAAAGCTTCCTCCTCGGATTTCAGCAGATTCCGGCAACGCCTGAGCACCATGGGACCGTATTTTTCGTACAGCGAGGCGATATCGATCGGATTGGTGTCATGTCGAGGCATCAGCGAACTGCATCCTTTTTCGGCATCCGGATCGTTTAACACGTTCCGGTACCGAAACGGTCACTTTTTTTTATTTTTGTCTGATCAGGATGACATCGCCGTCGAGATGACTGCTTTTTCCCTGGTAGAACAGGAAGGTGCCCTTGACGGCGTCGTACCAGTAATGACCGCTCCAGAAGACGGACAGCATGCCGTAGAGTGAAAGCTTGATGTGGTGAAACGGGCCATTGTACCCGCCCTGTTTCAGCTCGGGGGGGGCGGGATAGGGGAGTTCACGCCGGGCGGTAAAGCGGGAGATTCTCAGCTCCCCCTTTCCACGGGTTCCTATGGTCCAGAAAACTGTCTTCTCATCCGACCCCTTCAGGAAAGCGGTCAAACCCTGCTGAAAACGCTGGTTCCAAGGTTGATCGTTGAGCTCGAACCACTTGTCGACCGGTTTATTCCGGAAGTGCCCGGACAGATGGATGTGCCGGTCAGCGGTCAGTTCGGCCGACAAACGGATGTTTCGACTGTCGTCTTCGTATAGCCAGGCAACAGTTTCACCCTGTTCGTTCAGGGTGAACATCTGGTGCTCCGTTCCGGATTCCATCTCACTCCTGAGTTCGTGACGGTTGCCTTCGCTGCGGAAAAAGTGGCGGACAACCTGTCCGGACCGGTTCCGTTCCTCGTAGCTCTGCCACGTTCCTTCCTGCTGGGCGAACAGGAAGGCAGGCCAAAGCAGGAACTGGAGCACGAAGGGAGTGGCCAGGAACCGGATCATTTTTACGAAAATCAGAAAAACCATTTGGCCATCTTGAGAATACCCTGTTTCCAGGGAACTCGGTGAGTGACACCGGTGGCTTTCATCCGGGACAGTTCCTCACTGTGTTCGAGGTACCATTGGTAATTGCGCAGAAAGGCATCCTGGTTGGAGTATCGCGGAGAAAAATCCAGCTTTTCCTCGGCTTTTTGCACACTGACGAAGGAATCCTTGGAGGCGGTATCATAAATCCATTCATACACCGGTGAGATACCCAATTTTTCGAAAAGACGCAGCAGAAAGATCGCGGGACCGGCCGGGATCATGATGATCTTTTTCCCATGTCCGGCCCGGGTGAGTACCACCTGGAAATCTTCCCGCATGGTGGTGAACTCCTTGGCACCGATGTTGAAGACATCATTGACCTGTTCTGTCGGCAGGGTGAGGGTTTTCCCGATGGCTTCGCAGAGGTCTTCGACGTCGAGGAGCTGGTACCGGTTGTCGCCTCGTCCCAGCAGGGGGAAATTGTGACCGTCCCGGGCCCACTCGTAAAAAATGGCGAATATTCCCAGGCGTTCGGGGCCGATAAAGGATTTGGGACGAATAACCGGTACACACATGCCGTGTTTTTCCCGATATTCGGTGCAGAGACTTTCAGCGTCTATTTTGGCCTGGCCGTAGGGACCGACGCCCACCAGCTCGTCTTCTTCCACCAGTGGGTGGTGATCCGGGACACCGTAGACGGAGGTGGAAGAAATGAATACGAAACGTCCGATGCCGTGGCGATGAGCCGCTGCCAACAGATTTCGAGTCCCTTCCACATCAGTGGATACAATCTCCTCTTCGCTGTAGAGGGGCAGGGCGGCAGCGCAGTGAATCACCATGTCATTCTCGGACATCAACTGGTCCACCAGACCCTTGTCTCGAATATCACCCAGGATGGTGTTGACTTTCTGCTTGTCCTCTTCCGGGTAATCGAAGGGGGCAATATCCAGGGAGGTCAGCCTGTAATGGCCCTGTCGGTACAGATGCCGGATCAGGTTGATGCCCAGAAAGCCTGATCCGCCGGTTATCAATATCTTCATTGATGCCACTCCTCGAAATATTTGATCATTGTTCGAACCATTGTATCATACTTGTTTTCTGGATGTTGCGCACCCGAGTCCTTTCGGGATATGGAATAATGTCTTGCAATTGGGTTGACATTTTTTTACTGATATAGTAATGAAATAAGCTTAACGGTTGGAAAATGAAAAATAAAAGCGAAGAAATATTGCTTGATTTAAAGATTGATAATCTTGACCGGGAAATTTTGCGACGTCTGCAGTCGGATGCCCGACGTTCGTTTCAGGATATCGCCCGGGAATTGATTGTTTCGGGTGGTACCATTCATGTCCGCTACAACCGTCTTCGCGAAGCCGGAGTGGTATTGGGAAGCACGTTGCAGCTCAACGCCTCCGCCCTGGGATTCGGAGTTATGGCCTTCGTGGGGATCAACCTTCACAATGCCCGGGACTACAAGCCGGTTCTGCAGAGGCTCAGTGAGATGCCGGAGATTCTGGAGGCCCATTACACGACCGGAAAATTCAACATTTTCCTGAAGGTTGTGGCACCGGACACCCGGGGACTGCACGACTTTCTTATCGACCAGTTGCAGGACATTCCGCAGATCCAGTCCACCGAAACGCTGATCTCCCTGGAGCGTCCGATCCTAAAAGATCTTCCCATCATCGACGAGGAAGAATAGCCTCTACTTTCCCATCAGTAGGCGGCCGAGAGCGAACAGGACGGGAAGAAGGGCGTATATGGCCGCGTTGATCGCAATGAACCACAAGAATAGAGGTTTGAAGGATATGTACCTCTTTTTCAGAAGATGGCGGAGCAGGATGAATGCGATCGGCACATTGAGCGCCAGACCACTGGCCAATCCCGGCATAT
>CAYMND010000419.1:0-2926 GCA_964391685.1 uncultured Clostridia bacterium
TTCGTCATCCCTTCTGTTCGGCCAGGAGTTTCGTGACGGTTCCCTGCCCTATCTCCTGGGCGCCCCCCGGGCCAGAATTCAAATCATAAAACAGAAAGTACTGCCGGCCATGCTCCTGGCGCTGCTGCCCTGGGCTCTGATCGAATTGATCCTGTCGATCGGATTCCCCAACGCAGGTCAGCTCCCAGCCCAGGGGTACGCCATCTTCTACATCGTAGTCTGGGCGACCGCTTTCTCCTTCTCCTTCTTCCCCTCCATCATCACCACCCTGGCCCTGACCCTGTTGACCAGCACTTTGTTTATGCTGTTGATTCCCATTTTCTCCTCATGGGTTTATGCCTGGAAGGAAGGAGGAATTTCTCCATGGCTCATCCTGCGTTCCTTGTCATTTCCTCACATTGGATCTTCTCTGGCCTTTTGGCTCGTACTCATCCTCCCCTTTTCACTTTTGACTGCCTGGATCCGGGGCTTTCTGAAACATGCCTGCCCCGATCACCGCCGAACCTACCGCAAAATGATTTCCCGAGGCGGCCTGATCCTCACCGGTGCCGCAGCGATGATATTTATCGTTATCTATATCTTCCTGCCGATCTATCCCTGGGGCACCCACCATCTGACCCGGGAAGGGCATCTGTTCTTCCACGGTTACTCGAGCTCCAGACTGATTACCGGGGCAGATACGTATACCTTGCATAACGGCCCGAACAGTGAATTTTTGGCGGAAACCGACGGCGAACTCATTCTCACTTCATCCGCAGAAAACGATCAAATCAACCTGATCGGCTGGAGTAAATCAGACGGTTCAAACCGTACCATCTCCACGCTGCCTAAGACGCCGCAAATGAACATGATTTTTCAAGCCCCGCAATCCATCATCTGCCTGCCGGTAAACAATCCCGATCGTTGGCTGGAAATTGATATCACCAACGGAAAGATTTTTACCCGACCCAACATTCGTTTTCCAATTGAAAATAGTGGAACGGATTCCAACACGGAAGAAAAACCGCAGGCCAAAAGAGGGATCTCAGACCGCAAGGTCAAAAATTACCTGTTCCCCATCTTGCGACTCAACGATGGGGAAAACCAGGCTCTATTGATATCCAGACAACAATATTTTTGGACCGACTACTCTTCAACTATGGAAACTTACCTCTGCAGACCTGATCATGAACCGGAATGCCTGGGGAATTTCCGGGGGTTGCCGCTGCAGTTCTCGGAAAACGAGATGGTTCTGATTTCCGACAGCAGGAGCACCATCGAACGGTATCAATTCATCGCCGGAGAATTGACCCTGATTCATAGCGCTCCCTATCCGGCACCCGGACAGTTTATCATCAAACGGGATTTCCGCTTCTGGCCGACCAATCAGCCCCTCATCGGTTTGAGCGGTCACCCCGACAACCGAACTCTTTTACAGGTTGACTTCAATCCGCTCAGTATCCGCCAATCTCCTCTGCCCAAAAGCGAGCAGGGCCTTTATTTCACTGCATCTACTCCCCATTGGAACGCTCTGGTCCATCACCTTCCCGATCGATTCAGTATCCAACGGCTGAATCAGGATCAACCTCCCATAGAGATCATCACGGGCGGTAAAAAGATGCGTCTCGCCCCTCAAACCTTCGGTTTTCTCATCTACAGATCTGATGAAGATTGGTTGCCCGCAGGGCGCATCCAAATTCGCGAAGCGAAGATAGAGTTTATGCCTCGGTGGTGATATTTGTCCGGATTTTTCCTGGCGATATTATGGAAATTCGGATCATGCCGATACAAATTGATCCAGAATTTGCTATTGAACATGGTGTGACACTCCATGTCTGAAGGAGAGATGAAGATGAAAGTATTCATTCGATTTTTTCAGATTTTTATCCTACTTGTGGGAACGCTCTTGGCCGAAACGGTGCTTCCCCTCCCCCAATTGAACAAACCCAATTTCATCACCGCCGGTGAAGGATGGCTGTGCATCGCCGAGGGATCATCTCCGGTCCACCTGTTCCGCATCGAAGGCGATTCCGTGAAATTGACCGCCAGTTTCGGAAGAGAGGGACAGGGACCGGGTGAATTCAACTGGATTCATCGCCTTCGGATTCTCGAGGACGGTCTGGAAATTCCCACCAACAACCGCTATTACCAGTTTGATTTCAATGGAAAATTGACAGAGGAACGAAAAGTCTTGATCCCGGTCCTCAAGAATCAAATCTACAAGAATGGGCAACTGTATATCGCAAAAGTCTATGATTGGGATCAGAAACACATGGTCAATACGATTTCTATATTCGATTCAGAAATAAAACCACTGAAAGAAATCGGTAAACTGGAAGTCAAAAACTGGATGTCCCATTTCAATCCGGTATCCGATCTCCTTTCCCTGACAGTGGATGGGAACCTGGTGTACGTCTGTTCGTCCACGGCTCTCGAGAGTACCGTGGAAACCTTCGATGTTCATGGTAACTCGCTGAGAAAAATCTTCCTTCCCCTGAAGGCCTGCCCGGTAACGGAATCGCTGAAAGAAGCGATGATCAAGCCGCTGCATGACAAGATCGAAAGCGAGGAGGAGTGGACAGAATTTTCACAAAGAATCTCTTTTCCCGACATGACACCGGGAGTGAAGGAAATATTCATTCAGGATGGACAGATCATCTGTCAGAGCTACCAGCGACGAAACGAACTGGCGGAGTATGTCTTTTTCGATCTGTCCGGTAAGGAACTGAAGCGAACCTATCTCAAATACTTCGATCGTGACCCCAACGGTTGCAAGCACTGCTTCCATCAGGGAAAACTATATTATCTTGTCGACAACGCCGACCAGGAAGTCTGGGAACTCCACATTGAAGATGTTTATTAGTGGTATAATTCCAAGTTAAGACAAGGTGAAGGATCGTACCATGAGCGAAAAGCAGATTATCATCTCCGACGAAGTATTCTCACC
>CAYMND010000420.1:0-2911 GCA_964391685.1 uncultured Clostridia bacterium
GCGAAACCGTAATGTCAAGGGGAAAAACGGTTTGGTTGCCTGGCACCTGGAGGTGGCACCCGGGGTGTACCCGCAATGAAAAATATTTTCAACATTGATGTTTCATGTCAAAAAGGAATATACTTTTTTTACCTTGAGAGTCTGGAGGGAAAATGATTTTAAAAAAAACCATTCGTCGCCTGAATTGGCTGGTACTGCCGCTTGTACTGCTGATGGCCTTCCCGGAATCACTTGTATCGAGAGATGTAAAGGTCAAGAGCAACAAGGCTGTCATTCGCTGTGAGGCAGGCAGGTACAAGGGAACCATGTTGTTTATCGACGAGGAACTGCTGGTTCTGAAAGAAAAGAACAGCGTTGAGTTGCTTGGTTTCGCAACTGAAAACGTACTTCAGGTGAACATCAGAAAAAGCAAGGTCGCAGCCGGCCTTCTGGCGGGGCTGGGGCTTGGAGCAGTTGTTTTGGGAGGCGTTGCTCTGGCCACCCCCAAAAAAGGGAATGATTTCGGCTCCGTTTTCGGCACCGCTCTTCTGATCGGTGTTGCCGTTACAGCCGCTTTAATCTTTACTGTCATTGCCACCGCCGGAGGAGGAATCCTCGGTTCACTACTCGGCTGGAAAAAGTTCAAACTGGGTCAAGCTTCCCAGGCGAAGCGGAAGGAAATGATCGAAAAGCTTCGAGGTTTCGCCCTGCTGGACGAACTGACACCGGAAATCCGCTCCCGCCTGGTTATGATGTCAAAGTAAGGGCCTGATCTAGTAATTCTTTTCTGGGTAAAGATTGTCCCACTGCTGCGGCTGATTCTTCAGTTTCCTATCGAACCAGGACATGATGGTGTGATGCCATTTCACTCTTTTCTTGTAGTCCAGGATCCAATGATCCTGACCGTCCACCAGGACCATTTCCACATCCTTACCCAGAAGCTTCAGGGCGGCGTAGTATTGTAGGCTCTCCCCTACTGGAACGTTTGTGTCATCCGTACCATGCAGCAGCAGAATGGAATTGTTGAACTTGTCGGCATTGTAAAGGGGACTGTGTTCGACGTAGATGTCTTTTCGGTTCCAGGGGTAACTGAACCTTGCGGAAGTGGTGTTGTAGGAATAGCCCCAGTAACCCTCGCCCCAGTAGCTGGAGATGGAACTGATTCCGGCATGGGAAATGGCTGTTTTGAAAATACCGGTTCGAGTCTGAATCAACATCGTCGTGTACCCTCCGTAAGATGCACCGATGCAGCCCACATTGGCGGCGTCAGCCTGAGGGTGTGATGCGAGAAAAGCTTTGGTGCCGTCGATAATATCATCAATGGCATCAAATCCCCATCCATTGACGTGCAGGGCGGAAAAATCCTGTCCGAAACCGGTGGCCCCACTCGGCTGAAGTACATAAACCATATATCCGGCGGCTGCCCAGGTCTCGATGGGATAACGCCCACCGAATGAGCGCTCTATGGGAGAAGTTCCTCCGTAAAAATTGACGATCAGAGGGTATTTTTTACTCTCATCGAAATGGAGCGGGAAATAGACCCTGCCGCTGACAGTATCCCCGTTCCCGTTGACGAAATCCCAGGTTTCACATTTCCCAAAGCCAATATCTCTGTATTTTTCCTGCCCAGGATAAAGGATCAACCGAGAAGAGCCATTTTTTAAATCCAGGATGTACAGTTTATCGGGAGTGGATACACCGGTACCATTGAAAACCGCTCTGTCGCCGCGGTCGTCGATATCGATATGACTCAGGACTTCCACCGGCAGCGGCAGGTTCTGGAACCGTTTGCTTTTCGGATCAAAACGGTAGAGTTTCCCGTAATCTTTTTCGCCGACTGTCAGGTATATCCGTCCGTCTCCACACCAATGGGCCGTTTCCACGGCCGGGTCGAAATCTCTGCTAACCGCATCCACTTTCCGGCTGGCCAGATCCATGATATAGATCTGACCGTCGCTGGTGTTGGGGATGCGTCCCTGGCTGATTTTGACCCCCAGATTCCCGAAAGTTTCCGGGCCGCCGCTGACCAGCAGGCTCCTCCCGTCCGGAGAATACTGGGCGTAACCCTCGTAGAGCTTGTCCTGCCAGACTGTTTCGACGGCCATGGTATTCAAATCCATTTCGTACAGATTCTGCTTCCGGAACGGTACTTCACTGTAGTCCATTCGTGATGTGGAAAAGAGAATCCGTTTGCCGTCGGGACTGAAATCATGAAAAGCAGAGGAAAGGTTTCCCGCGGTCAATGGGGTAACCAAACCGGTGACCGTATCCAGAAGACGCAGCATCGATCGGTCACGAAAATACGGCAAACGGTCCTCGACGCCATAGATCCGCTTCAATTCTCCAGGCTTTTCCGCTTCAACAAAGATACTGCAGACGATTCGGTCTTCTTTGGGGGACCAGTAATAATCCTGGAGGTTTTTTATACCTGAGGCGATCTTTCTCTCTTCACCGTTCAGGAAATCATAGACCATCAGGTCTTCGGCGTCTTCAGATGAAAGGGTATAGGAAAGTTTGTCGCTGCGGGGCAGCCATTGCAGCTTACCCAGGGTCTCACCGCGAAGCAAAGAGATATTTTTCCGGGCATTCAGGTCATAGATCGTGCGGTATCCTCTGTTTTTGCCGCTGCCGCCGGATATATCGCGCATCTGCAGCAGAAGATATTTTCCGGATGGGGAAATCCTGGCCGACGCCAGTTGTTCACCTTCGAGAATATCGTTTACAGTCAGGGTGCGTTGAGGATCGGTTCCGGTCCAGATCGGACAGTCGGAAAACTCCTTGTCCGCTTCGAAAACAGCTTTGACAGTCAGATCTGCCTTTTCGGCCAGGGCTTTGACAACAATCCGATGCTTGCCCTGAGTCAGCTTCAACCCGATTCTCTCTTCCTCGTCACTGCTGCTCTTTCTGCAGAAGACACGATCATCGTCTAAAA
>CAYMND010000421.1:0-2899 GCA_964391685.1 uncultured Clostridia bacterium
CTGGGAATAATCATATCCGGTCAATCGAATCTTTTTCCTGGTTCTCATTCATTCACCCAACATTCATTTTTAAGTTTATTGGATTTTGTTGGATAAAATGTATGGAATGCCGAATCATATTGCTATATGAAGGCGGTTTGGCTGGGAATATTCCGCTGTTTTGGGCATAATGATAAAATCCCGTTGATTATATGTAATGTGGATAATAATGACCAATCATCATCGCAGGATGATTTTGGGTTGCGGGCAGGCTGCCGCCGGTTGGTGCGGATCAATTTTTGAACCCCCACCTTCTTTCTCTTTACCCCAACATCACAAAGGGTCGAAAAATACGCATTTCCCATTGGCAATCGGTTCAGGCCAAATATCATGTCCTGAACCAAAGCAATATTTTTTTTATACTTCCAAGCCGTATCGAATTCAAGGGGATGGATAAAGAAATTCAGTTTTTGTTCAGGTTTTACTGAAGAGATTTCGGAGAGCGGATGAACTGGCCACAAAAGAGGATGATGTCCTGCTCGCCGAAATCTTTGCGGTATGAATCCAGCCCCTGGGCAAATTTCCTCAGTTCCGCCAAGGTCTGCCGGTACAACTCCATCGTGCCGGATCAGGGTCTGTTTCCGCCGCCCTCCTCAAAGTAAGTGCGCAGCTTTTCACGGCGACGGTCAACACACTCCTGCGGAGGGTCCTCTAGCGGACAATCCTCAAACACAACGCCCAGATCCAGCTCCGGATTCCAATCCACGATCCACTCGGGCAGGGAAGAGACTTTCGTCTTTACCAGGTAGAGGGTCTTCAGTTTATTCATCCCTTTCAGCAGGCTCATATCGGAGAAGGGGCTGCCGCTCAGATTCAGTTCCTCCAGGTCGTTCAACTTCTTCAGCGGGGTGAAATCGGTTATTTTTGTCCTCAGCAGCCCCAACCGGGTCAATCGACCCATTTGCCCCAGCGGCGAAATATCCACATCGCCCGCGTTGGCAATGTGGATTCCACTCAAAGTCTTGATCTGCACAAGCGGGGTGAGGTCTCTGACGCCTGTATAGCCCAGATTCAGCGATTCAAGACGAGTCAATCTTTTCAACGGGCTCAAATCCGACACCTCCTGCCCCATCAGGCCCAGGGTCCGAATATCGGGAAAACAGGACAAGACTCTCAGATCGCTGGATTTGCCGAAGTTGATGTACAGTTCGGTCACTCGATCCTCTGTAAACGTTGCCCTGACATTGGCATCGAACCCAAGCCGCAACGCTTCATCGACCAAGGTCCTTTGGTCATAGGGTTTACCCTGTTTGTCAAGCGGCTCTCCGGAACACATGCCGAGATAGAGCCGGATCCCTTTTCTGTCGGCCGTCACAAAGGTCCGAGGAGGATCCTGCAGCGGACAGTCCCTGAAAGCCTCCTGCAGGTCAACCGAAGGGCACCATGAAACCATCCAGTCAGGCAGCCGGGTCACCGGAGAGCCCCGCATCTTAAGCACCTCGAGTTTCCTCAGATCTTTCAAAGGTTCGAGGTTCCAGACCTTCGTTTTGGTCAATTCCAAATGAGTCAGTTCCTGCAGGCCCGCCAGTGGCGAAATGTCTTCAACCGGTGCGTTCCAAAAGGAAAGTTTTTTGAGCTTGGCCAGAGATTTCAAAGGAGACAGATCGGTAACATAGGTGCTGCTCAGATCCAGGTGAGTCAGATTTTTCAATCCCGCCAGCGAAGAGATATCCTGGATGGGATTGACCGCCAGACATAGTCGTCGCAATTCCGGCAGGGACTCGAGGAAATGCAGATCCTCGATTTTCTTGAAAAAGGCCAGATTCAGACCCACAACCCGTCCATTTTCCACCGCAAATCCCACATTTTCCCAGGCAGCGCCAAGCTCTTCCTCCGTCCGTTCTTCGAGGGCCACCCCCAGCTGCGCTTCAATTTTCCGGATCACATCCCGGTCTGTATTCCCCGCATATCCCCCCATTGAGAAACAAATGAGTAAAAAGGGAAAGAAAAATCCAAAAATGATTTTTTTAGGCATCTCAACTCCTTATGCTTTTCATGATCCTTGACATGGCCCGACCCCCCGGATCCATGAATCCAAGAGAAAATGACCTGGCCAGCCGATCTTTCGGCCATATGTATTATAAGTACACCGAGCCCCCTCTGCATGTCAAGGGAGCGGCTTTCGCATGGTCGTGATCATTGTAGAAGACGGCCTGATCCTGACCGGACTGACCCAATTCGAAGAAAATTCCCCCATCCAGCGCTACGATATCTTCAATTCAAACGGTCAATAGCAGAATGAAGCTGATCTCACTCGCACTTTTCGACGACGATGCTCATGCTGGTCACCAGCGCGGCCATGGCGCCCAGGGCGGCCAGGATCGGCATCAGGGCGGCCCCGATGATCCCCAGAGTCAGGGGGATTTCCATGAGACTGTCTCCCTTTTCATTCTTGATGGTGATGCGGCGGATGTTGCCCTGGTGGATCAGCTCCTTGACCTTTCCGACCAGTTCGGCTCCATCGATTTTAAATTCTTCTTTGCGACTCTTTTTCTCTTCGGTCATGAGAACCTCCTCTCGCTTTTCCGGCCATTGATTTCCAGAGCGATTGCATGACATACAGGCTCTGGCCTTTTCTTTATACAAACGAACAATATCAGGGCTGAGTTCCCGGTTGAGTTTTTTCGTAGTTCAGCAACGTGTCAAGAAGAAGACGGATTTTCCCCTGCATCTGTCGCAGGTGAGCCGGACCGAGGCGGATGAACTGTTTCTGGGCTGCGTTCAGTTCTTCCAGAGAGGGATCGGCGAAAGCGTAGGATACCGTTTTTTCGACCAGTTCGATACGGTCGGGTGGAATCGGTGTGCGCTGCAGCTGATCGACCGCTTTCTTGAGGATTTCCCGGAACGAATCCGGCTTCTG
>CAYMND010000422.1:0-2882 GCA_964391685.1 uncultured Clostridia bacterium
CATACTCAACCGGTATGAAGCAACGGTTGAAACTCGCAGCGGCCCTGGTACACGACCCCAAGCTGCTACTGCTTGACGAACCGACTTCCGGAATGGACCCTCACGCCAGACAGGAGATGCTGTCCCTGATTCAGGACATCGCCAGAAAAGGGGAGATGAATATCCTTTTTTCTTCTCACATTCTCGCCGATATCGAATCCACCTGCCAGAGAGTGATCATCTTGAACCGAGGCCAGCTGGTAGCGGAAAAAAAACTCGGGCAAAAGGCGGTTCTTATTGATTCAAGATACCGAATCAAACTTCAAGGGAATCTGAATCAGCTGCCAGATGCCGTCAGAGCCCATCTCGTTCCTATGGAACATCCAGGATATTATCAGCTTACCCTGGCCCCGTCATTGGAGAAGAAACATTTTCTCCGGGCTCTTCTTGATCATAATATTCAGCTCAGAGAATTCATTCCAGAAAAAGAATCTCTGGCCTCCGCATTCGAAGAAGTCATCGGAGACAATCATGAGCATTAGAGAAAAAGGCTATCACAAATGGGATGGCAGTCTACAGAAGAACCCAAAACGCTGGTGGCCTGTATTTAGGTTCACCATCCGCCAGATCTACAACAAACGCTTTGCCAAGGCACTTTTTGCGGTTGAACTGATCCCTTTCCTGGTCTTCCTTTTTTTTAGTTACATCATGTATATAGCCAATCGTCCCAACGCGGCCATTTTGTCCTTTCTCAGAGAGCTGCCGCCTGAAGTCAGATCACTCAATTACTTTTTTTATTCTTTTTATTGTTTCGGTCCGACAGTCTTCTTTCAATACCTGATTCTCAACCTTTTTTGCGGAGCGGATCTAATTTCCGCAGACCTCCGAAGCAACGCATTTTCTCTATACTTTTCCAAGCCATTGACCGCCATAGACTATCTGATCGGGAAATTTTTTTCCCTGCTCTTTTTCCTGCTCCTTTTTTCACTGCTCCCGGGAATCGTACTGCTCCTGCTCAAGATCGCCTTTTCCGGTTTTGACGGCCTCAGTCTTCGGCTTCTATTCGGAATCCTGACCTTCCCGCTCATCGCCGGAAGCGCCATGGCGTTGATGACTCTCTGGATATCCTCACTCAGTTCAAACAGCCGCTGGGTCAAGGTCATTTTCATTCTCTTCTTCGTCGGGCTTTCAGCAATCGGCGGAATACTGGTTGGTGTCAGCGGCGGGGACAATCGATTCATGCTGATTGATGTCAACACAAATATCGTGCAATCCGGACACTTCTTTTTTGCCATCAAATCGGATTTACCTGTCGCGCCTTGGCTTTCCGCGTTGTTTCTTTTGACCATGGCGTCTTTCTTCTTCTATCTGATTGCCCGAAAAATCAGAAAAATTGAGGTATAGATGGATCTGATCGTAAAAACCGACAACCTTTCAAAATGGTACGGCAATATATTGGGTATCAGCGAAATCAATCTGGAGCTCACGCCCGGGATATACGGCCTTCTCGGTCCGAACGGCGCAGGAAAATCAACGCTACTGAAAGTCATGACCGGTTTTTTATCACCCAATTTAGGAAAAGTTTCCCTGTTTGACCAGACACCGTTCAATAACGCAACAATATTCCGTAAAATCGGTTATTGCCCCGAGTATGATGCACAATACCCGACGATAAGCGGCTGGGAATATATCCTTTTCAGGGCTAAAGCTTTCGGACTGGGGGAGACGGAAGCCACTCAAGCGATGCAAAAAGTCGGGCTTACCGAACACATGCACAAACGCATACGTGAATTCAGTTTCGGCATGAAACAAAGGCTGAAACTGGCCTCTGCGATAGTTCACGAACCGGATCTTTTAATTCTAGATGAGCCCTTGAGAGGTATCGATCCGCTTTGGAGACTGAAAATCATTCGTCTGATCAGAGATTTTGGCCGACAGGGAAAAACCGTCATCATCTCTTCCCATATCCTTCCTGAAGTGGAAGCTTTGACCCGTCAGATCATCTTGATACATCAAGGTAAGGTGTTTGCAACAGGGGACATTGACGAAATCCGATCCCTCATCGACTCCCACCCTCACCAGATCACAGTTCGTGCATCAGAAGCAAGAAATCTGGCCAGTCATTTCGTAAATGACCCAAGCATTCTAAGTATCAGTTTTGAGCGGAACGACCAGAGTCTGGTCAGCTTTACAACGCATCAACGGGATCATTTTTACAACCAATTACTGACCTATTTCATCAATGAATCTTCGGATTTTGAAGAAATCAGTTCTCCTGATGACAATCTTCAAAAGGTTTTCGACTATTTGACAGGGAGATGAGGCAATGAACACCATGATGACTTTATACAAATTTTTCTTCATGCAGATTCGGCGGGGAAAAGCCTGGAAATGGTTCTATTTGGTCGGCCTGACGCCATCTTTCATTATTCTGGTCAACCTTACTTTTTCACACCCTTCTGGCTGGGGGTCGGGGGGAAGAACCTTTCTATTCATGGGCATCACTCTGACCTTTTTTTTCACGTTCTACATTTTGGTGGTATCTCTTTTTTTTTCCGCCTCCGTTCTCGCTGAAGAGATAGAGCAGCAAACAATCGTCTATATGTATACTTTACCAATTCATCGAGGCCGGATCGTTCTGGCCAAATTCCTTTCTTCTCTGACCTTGACCTTCCTGCTCGTCGTCGGAAGCTTAGTGCCCGCATTACTTCTGACGAACCATCACCGGCTCACGGATCTTTCCTCGATGAAATCGCTGCTGATTATCTGCTTGACATCTTTATTGGGTACGGTCGCATATTCTGCCTTTTCCTTTTTTCTGGGCACTATTCTAAAAAGACCGTTCTGAAGCGGATTGTTCTTCGTTTTTCCCTGGGAGCAATTCGTCCAAGATATTCCCGGAT
>CAYMND010000423.1:0-2869 GCA_964391685.1 uncultured Clostridia bacterium
ATACCGGTCTCGGCAGGTCGTTTACGGTTTTCTGCAGGGTCTGGGTCAGCATGATCTCCAGAGCCCGGGCCTGCAACTCGTAGGAACGCTGGGTGGCGATCATTTGCGTCATTTCATCCACCAGTTCCGTATTGGCCCCTTCCAGGGCACCGATGGCCAGGCTGGGGTCCTGGTGCTGCGCGGGCATATACACGCCGTCCTGGAGTCGGAAATACTGATCGCCCACTTTGCTCAACTGATCGGGGCCTGATACATCCACGATCTTCAAGGTGGTCAAGTAGGTTTCGTTGACCATCAAGTCCCCTTTCGGGGTGAAATAGAACGTGTCTCCGAAGAGGGTTACCGGCTTGTCGAACTGGTCGAGTACCTCGTACCCGTCGTTGGTCACCAGACGGCGTTCACTGTTGATTTGCAGGGAACCATTACGGGTCAGCAGATTTTCTCCCCCGGGGCCGGAAACGACAAAAAAACCGCCTCCTTCGAAGGCCAGGTCGAGGTTTCGTCCGGTATTTCGGATCGGGCCGTTGCGGAGATCGATTCTGCTTCCTCCGATGACCGGCTGATCCTTGGCCGGGTGGGGCCCCTCCTGGTAGAACCGGATGGTCTGCTCGAACGGGGTGTCGGCCTTGAATCCGCTGCTGTTGAAGTTGGCCAGGTTGTTGCTGATGATGTTCAATCGTTCCAGGGCGGTCAACATCCCAGCAGCTGAACTGTACAATCCACTCTTCATCCATTCACCTCAAATATTATTTAGCAAAATCTGTACCAAAAGAGGTTTGCAAGAGTGTTGGAGGCACATTGCTACCTGAGGAAAAGGGTTCTTTGTTTTTGAACCGATGGATTTGATGTCGGATATGGTTGATCACCCGGCGGTTTTTGCTTTGGCGGCTCCGTTGACGAAGCGGCTGGCTGAAGGGAAATTGGAAAGGAAAAGTTTTTTAAATTGTTTGACGAAGAGGGAAGCCAATGGATTAAAAAAGGGAAAAAAGATCTTTACGACGGCAAGAAATGCCAAAAGATTGACGCTGCTGTCCGGGCCGGTGTACCATCATTGTGCATGCGCCGGTCATTCCGTTTTCCCGAAGTGGTCGCCTGGTCGGTTCCGATTCTGGTCACTCTGGCCATCGGCAGTTATCTTTTTCCCCGTTTTCATTTTGATGCCCTGGTGACCGCCGTGAGCCGGCTGGGCTGGGTTGACGGAGCGATTCTATTCCTGTTATGGGGTGGCGGAGTACTGGCGCGGACATGTCAGCTGCAACGGTTGCTTCCCATGTCGTTGCCTTTTCGGCCGGCTGTTCTGATCATCCTGGTGCGTAATTTTGCTGTGGACATCCTGCCGGCGAGATCGCTGTCTCTGTTCGCCCATGCCGTCATGCTGAGGCGATTCGGTATCGATACCGCTGTTTCCGGTGCGTCTTTCGCTGTTTCCAGTGTTCTCAACGCCATGTCGGTGGTCGTTCTGCTGTTGCCTTCACTGCTGGTTATCCAAGGGGATTTTTCCGTAATTCATTTCCTGGGGGCCATGGGTATCCTTCTGATTCTGGGGGTCTCATTTCTTCGATGGGGAGACCGGCTGGGACTGCTTCTGGAAAAACTTCCCTGGCCGAGATGGCGGCGCTGGGGCGGCCGCTGGCGGCTGTATTTTCTGGATACAGGGCATCCTCGGCTGCTCATGAAGGCTTTTCTTCTTGGATTCATGGGGCGGGTCTGCAAGTATCTGATGCTGTTCACACTCTTCTCGGCCTTTTGCGGTCTGAATTGGACGCTGCGAGGTCTGCCGGCATTCGTACTGGCGTTGAGCGGGGCGGAGCTGAGCTCCCTGCTGCCGGTTTCCGGAGTGGCGGGTTTCGGAACCTGGGAACTGGCCTTCGTTCTCTCGGCCGACTGGGTCAGGCTGGAAACCGCCTCTCCTCTGGAGGTGGGCCTGCTGATCCATGTGGTCACTCAGGCCTGGGAAGCGCTGTGGGCGGTTGTCGCCCTGCTGCTGTTCCGCCTGACCCGAAAAGAGATTCACTGAGATCGATTGACGATCTTGTGGATCAGCTGGTGACGGCTGCCGACGCCGATTTTACGGTACAGATTGTAAACATGGGTCTTGACGGTGTGAATTGAAATGAACAGGATATCCTCTATTTCCTTATAGCTTTTCCCGTCGACAATCAGTTTCAGTATTTCCGTTTCACGGTCGGTCAGGGCGTGATGCCTGCGAAAGGATTCCAGATCTTTTCTCTTATCGATGATTTTGGATAATCTGAGTGACCAGGGGGAATAAAAGAAGTGCAGCCAAAGCAGGGGAATGAGGTTGGTGTATATCGACAAAATCCTGGAACAGAGGATGATCCAGTTGAAGCTGAGCTTGGCGGATAAAAAATCAAGACTGATCTGAACCAGAATATGCCCCAGGAAAAACCAGATAAAGGCGTTACCGACTCTCCGCTCATCCGGATCGCTGCTGTCCCGTAATGTCAGATATAACTTCAGGAGTAAAGTGACCACGACAGCATTGAGCGGCCATATCCAGAGGGTCCAGTAGTTAAAAAGATGTGTTTTGGGCAGCACTGAGGCGACAGGCAAGGCCGACCGATATAATCCGGCCAGAAGAATCACGTAAACCGGGGTTCCGATGATCAGCCACAGGGGCAGGGTTTTTCCTCTTTGCCAGGCAATGGTCCGGAACTGGAAGAAGAAGACGGCCAGTGCCAGAACGGTTCTGACGGGGCGGTCGGCGGTTTTCAGCACGGACAGAAAAGATCGGGCCTCGAACGGATTCAGATTGTTGAAAAAATAGAGATACAGAAGCAGGTACAAAGTGAATATATTGAAGAAAAGGATAAAGTAAAACAGGTTTTTCAAGCCGGTTTCGGCGAAT
>CAYMND010000424.1:0-2869 GCA_964391685.1 uncultured Clostridia bacterium
GGAAACCCATCTGCAGTTCATCTAGTCTGCCTTTTTTATTGTTTGCCATAGACTCGAAAGCGGCCGGTTTCTGGTCAGCCGGCCGCTTTCGGGCGGTCATTCCGAATCGGGTTCTTCTTTTATAAAATCCGGGTACAGTTCTTTCATGCAGCTCGGGCAGATGCTGTGGGTGAAATTGGCGTCGGTGTGGGTATGGATATAGGTTTCCAGATTGTTCCAGTATCCCTTGTCGTCCCGGATTTTCTTGCACTTTGCACATATCGGCAGAAGACCGGTCAATTGCTTGATACTGGCCATGGCTCTGGTGAGTTCCTCGTTGCGGGCGTTGAGCAGGTTGGTCCGTTCGGCCACGATGGATTCCAGTTCGGCCTTGCTGCGGGCCAGGGAGGCGATGCGCAGGCGGATGATCAGCAGCACCAGCGTCACGCCCAGGAGAACGAACAGCCCGATGCCCCACCAGCTTTGCCACCAGTGGGGTTTGACGGAGAAGCTGAACTCGCTCATGGGGCCGGTTGAGCCCGACTGGTCTATGGCCTGAAATTGAAACCGGTAGCGGCCTCCCGGCAGGTTCGGGTAGCGGATGATGGTGCTCGGTGTCCGCCGCCACTCCTTCTCCAGTCCGGCCAGGCGGACCTGAAGGCCGATTGAGTGCTCGTCCCGGTAATAGGGGACGGCGATGCGGAACTGTATGTCCCGGTTCTTGCCCTGGAGCGGCTTCAGCGCCGGAAGCGGAGGTTCAAGGATCGTTCCGCCGGTTCGAACTTCCATCAGATGGGTTTTCAGAGAAGACAACGCCGGGGGAGGAGATTCGCTGCTGTCAAAGCGGACCAGTCCGTTGGCCGTTCCGACCCAGACCCGGTTGTCGTCGACGAACAGGGCTCCGATGGCGCAATCTTCGCTGATCATTCCGTCCAGATGCCCGATCTGCAGGGGAGGGTCCAGGCGGTTCAATCCCTGGTCTGTTCCGGTCCAGACCTGCTGCCGGGAATCCACCGCGACGGAGTAGACGGCATCGGAGGAAAGACCGTTTTCCGTGGTGTAATTTCCAAGGATTTCCAAGCGGTCGTTCTGCAGGTGAAACCGGGTCAGCCCCAGCGGTTCCTGGTAGAACAGCCAGCCGATTCCGTCTGACTGAAAGGCCAATCCCCGGACATATGTGGACTTGAGACCGTCTTTTTCCGTGAATCTCCTCCAGCCGTTTTTGGGGGTACGGACCAGCAGTCCGGCGCTGGATGCCGCCCATAGTCTTTGAAGCGGATCCTCCTGGAACGAGTATACTCCAAGAGCACCGATCCGAAAGTCTTTCGGGGTCATTTCCCGGCTCAGTCCGCCTCGCTGCCTGTCCCAGCGCAAGATTCCCTGTACCATATGGCCCATCCAGATGGTATGGTCGGAATCTTGGTAAACGGTGCTGATCTGGCTTCCGTATTCCCCGAGGGGAGCGATCTCCGCTTTTTCATTTCCGGATTTCAGCCAGAGGGTGGGGCCCATGGAACCGACCATCCAGAGAGTTCCGGAATCGTCGAACAGCAGATCCTTGATCCTCATACCCTGGGTCCCTTCAATGACCTCCGGTCCGTTTGAGCCGATGCGGACAGCGCCTTCGTCCGTTCCCGTGATCGGACGTCCCGTTTCCGGATCGAGAAGAATCTGCCAGACCACCTGTCCGTACGGATCTTGGGTCATGGTGTAATTCTTCAGTTGTCCGTTTCCTCGGAGACGGGCCAGAGCCGATCCGATCACCCACAGGGTCCCGTCCCGGTCCCGCAGCAGTGAACGGGTCCATCTGAATGGCAAACCGCTTTGGGTGTCGATCACCTCATTCTGGTCGCCGGAAACATGGAGCATCCCGTTCAGGGTCGGCATCCAGACAGAGCCGTCCACGTCCGCGGTCGGCAGGTTGTTGGGGGTCATGGCTGCGGGCAGGAGATGCGACCGATCAAGGAAGGTATCGGATCCGGGGTCTTTCATGTAGAGCAAGCGGCCCGATCCGATCCAGACGCGGCCCAGGCCGTCTTCCACTACCACGGACCAGTTGCTCACCGGCAGGCCGTTCTCCCGGCCCCAGCTGCGTAGGGAAAGGTCGTCTGCCAGGGCATGGATTCCATCGTCTCCGGCCAAGTAGACCTGTCCGGATTTGTGTCCGTAAGTCAAACCGTTGGGGATATGGGGGCCGGGCCAGGGAATTTTTCGATAGAGCAGGTCGTTCTCTTGCCGGAACACTCCCTGTCGGGTAGAGACCCAGATCAGGCCGCGTCCGTCGAAGGCCATGGAATAGACCGGACTGTCGGAGCGCTCTTCCCCGAACAGGGCGTTTTCGAAGCGGCCGTTCCGAAATCTCATCAGACCCTGCAAGGTACCCACCCACACCCCTCCTTCCGGATCGGCGACCACCCTTCGGATCCAGGACGAAACCAATCCGTCCTGTTTTGTCCATTTTCGGTATTCGCGACCTTCGTAGCGGATGAGACCGTTTTCGGTGCCCAGCCAGATGAAGCCGTCACGGTCCTGGGTAAGGGACAGGACCGTGCCCGTGGGCAGCCCCTGGTCGACACCCACCAGGGCGAAGGGGTAACGCCCACCGTCCCAGGATCGGCTTATGCTCTGTGCCCGGAGTCCGGACCGGCAGAAGAAGGTACCGAACAACATGATGAGGACAATCCGGGAAACCTTTTTATTCCTGTTCACTAGGGCAACAATAAAAGAAGAAAGAAACGCTGTCAAGAGCATGTTCCCGAAGGAACAACCGGACATTTGTACGGCATCTGACACGGGTTGAGGCCGTGGCTCCGAAGTGGGGCGCAAATCGCATCTAAGGTGAATAAGAATAGATACTCAGCACAGGATTCTCGTCCTCGTCGAGATGGAT
>CAYMND010000425.1:0-2858 GCA_964391685.1 uncultured Clostridia bacterium
TCTTCCGTGCTGCAGCTGTGCCTCGACGGAGAAATTTCCGAACTCATCGACCCACAAGAATATCCGATCATCAGCCAGAAGATCATTCAGCAGGCCATCTACTCCACTCTTTTCCGCTTCAAGGACGATCTGGAGACGGTTCCTTGCCTGGCCAAGAGTTTTACCGTCAGAAATCGATCCATACTGATCGAGCTGCAGGAAAACATCCGGTTCTCCGACGGTCGGCCGATCACCGCCCGCGATGTCATCAGTTCCATCGAACGCCTGCTCAAAGCGCCCAAATCCAGAGCTTCACTGCATCGATACATTGACGGAGCCGAAAGTTTTGTCAGCGGTGATACCCCCCATTGTCCGGGACTCGAACAAATCGACAGCAAACGGGTACGCATCCGGTTCAGAAACAACAACATCAATCTGATCCAGTTCCTCAGCGACACAACCGCATCTATATTGCCCGAAGGTTGGCAACCGGAAGAAAAAGTATACTCCGGCCCATATACAATCGAGCAGCGTCGTCGAAAAGATGGAGTCGAGACGATATCTCTGCGCGCCAATCCCTACTGGACAATAAACAAACCCGGCAACGAACAGATTGTCGTCCAGGTACACAAATTCCCTGATTCGATGACCCGAGAGATCCAAAAAGGTCACCCCGACTATTTTTTGTTTACGTTCGGAAATGAAATTTCTCTGGGAGACATCCCATACCACGTCATCAATATGCCTACGAACGGCCAATTCTATGTCCTGCTCAACCCCATGACTCCCCCCCTGGACAAAATCGAATGGCGGTTTTTTTTGAGGGAAATCATTCTCGAAGCCGGGAAAAAAATCCACCAGCACTGGAGCGGCTCCATCAATTCCAGACTGGTCATGCCCTACGGTTTACCCGGATACGATTTGTTTCGCCCCATAAAAGAGAGCCGGATTGACCGACCGAAGGTTCCGGACGGCGAAATCACAATCCCATTTCATTTGAATCGCAGCATCCTCAGGGTCAAACTGCTCAAGACCCTCGAAGAGTTGCTGGTCCGTCACCGGATCAAACTAATACCGATCTGGGAGCACATCAGCCAGACCATACCCCGCCTCAATTCGGGTGAATTCGCCATGACTGCATTTTATTATCTCAGCGGTAATCCGGTATCGATCAATTTCTTCGAGCAAATGTTTTTACCCGGTGAACAGCTCAACCCCGGCGGCTACACCATCCGGGAAGCCAATGAACTCATCGATCGCTACCATCGGGAAGAAAACGACCTGGAGCGCATGCGTATTCTGGCCCGGCTGGAATCCCTGGCCGAAGAGAGTGCCTTTCTCATCCCGGTACTGGGGCTGTCCTACACCTTCGGCTGCCGCCTGGACCGGCCGGTAATTCCCAGCAACCGCTTTCTCAATTTTTATCTGGACCTGTTTGAACCCAGCTATGAGCATTAAAACCCGTCTGGTCACCAGTTTCGCCGTTATTTCCATAGTCCTTCTCTCCTTCTACCTGATCATCATCTATAACGGGATCACTCGGTTCACCCAACACGATTTCGACCAGAACATAACCTACCTGGGGAAAAATACAGCCCACAACCTCAGGAGTCCGCTTTTTTACGGTGATGTCAAGCAGATGGAAACCATCCTGGGCCCGATATCTCTCCTGGATTATATCGATTACCTCCAGGTCCTGAACAATCCGGGCCTGAAAACAGTAGTCAGATACGAGAAGGAGAAATGGCTGGAAATTCGAGGAAACAGTGCTGCCGACAAATTTCCCGACGATCCACCTCCTTCGGAAATCATAACCCTCAATGGTCAGAAATTTACCGAATTCCGATTCCCCATCCGATTGGCAGAAATTCCGGATCCCATCGGTTTTCTGATCATCGGCAGCTCGGAACGATACATCTTTTCCAAGATCCGTAAACTGCATGTCTTTTCCATCCTGATCACCATATCCCTGTTCATCAGTCTGTTGCTGGCTGTCTACTACACTTCCTCCAGAACCATCAGTCCCCTGAAGCGGCTGGACAACCTGATCCGCACTTTCGCCGACGGGCAATACCAGGTTCGATCGCCCATCGTCAGCCAGGATGAGGTGGGCACCTTGTCTAACAATTTCAACCTGATGGCCGAAAAGATCAACGAGCAGATCGGTTCCATCGAGAACTACAGCAAGAATCTGGAAGCCATGGTGGAGGAACGGACAGACAAACTGCGCAAAGCCATGGACGAGATCAAGGAAAAAGACCGGAGACTGATGCAGGCCGAACGGTTGAACAGCCTCAATTCGCTGGTTTCTTCCATTGCCCACGAGATCAACAACCCCATGGCCATCATCTCGGGAAACGTTCAGTTGCTGGAGAATCGTGTGGATCACCCGGAAGTCGCCAAACGATTGAGAATAATATCCGATGCGGTAACACGCATCTCAAAGCTCATGAACGAGGTGAATTTCTTCTCCAGCATCCGGGATGTCACCATCAGTTCCTTCACCTTTCTCAACCTGCTCAATTCGGTAATCGAAAAAGTGATTCCGCAGGAGTACAAGGTGGAAATACACGGTGAGCCCGACATCCGCATCTCCACCAATCACAATCTTCTGACCATCACCCTTACCCAGGTGCTGCAGAATTGTGTCGATGTCTTCAGAGACCGCCGGATCGAGGGCCGGATCATCATTCGTTACGGACTGGACAACCGTGTATTCATCCTGTCCATTGAAGACAACGGCGGTGGTGTCAAGGAACCCAAAAGAATATTCGACCCCTTCTTCAGCTCATCGAGCGACCGCAAAGGTCTCGGTCTGACATTCGCCTATCACGCCGTTACCGCTTTAGAGGGAGAAATCAGCATAGAAAACACCGAGA
>CAYMND010000426.1:0-2848 GCA_964391685.1 uncultured Clostridia bacterium
TGCGCAGGGAGTAGACGCCGAACAGGATGACGATGACAAAGAATATCGTCGCCAGTACTGGCCGATCAATGATTTTACGCATGTGACGCCTCTGCTTTCTTGCGCTTCTTCTTTTCCCTGTGTCCCTCGAGAGCTTCGTAACAGACCGGGATCAGCAGCAGTGTAAGCATAGTGGTACAGAGCAGACCTCCGATGATGACCAGGGCCAGAGGCCGCTGCAGTTCGGAACCGGTTCCGGGCATGACGGCCATGGGAATCAGTCCGAAAATGGTGGTGAATGAAGTCATCAGGATCGGACGAAGGCGGACTCTGGATGCTTCGAGGAGGGCTTCACGAATGCTCATACCTTCGGCCCGTTTCTGGTTGGTGTACTCCACTTTGACGATGGCGTCGTTGACACCGATGCCCACCAGTACCAGAAAACCGATACCTGAAATGATGTTGAGGCTGTGACCGAAAAGGATCAGGAAGGCAAACGCTCCGATCAACCCCATGGGTACGGTGAACATGATGATCAGCGGCTGAAGCAGGTTTTCGAACTGAGCGGCCATGATCATGAAGACCAGAAGGATGGCCAGAAAAATGGCCTGGTTGAGCGATTCGAACGCCTTGCGTCGTTCCGTCTCCTCACCGGCGAACTGGTATCGGGTATCGTTGGGCATCTCAACTGATTCCAGACGTTCTTCGGCGGTCTTGATCACACCGTCCAGTTCGGAGCTCGGAGTCTGGCCGGAGATCAGGAAATACCGTTCCTGTGCTTCCCGGTTGACTTCCTTGATGGATGGCTGTTCCACCACCTCCACCAGGTCCTTGAGATAATAGTCATTGCTGCCGGCGTAAAGCGGAAGTTCCAACAGGTCTTTCATGGCCATGACTCCGTCGATGGGAACGCGGACGAAAATATCGTAGTTTTTCTGGGTCAATCTCAGTTCACCGGCCTTTTCACCGCGGACCGCCTGGTTGACAAAGCTGGAAATCTGCTGTTTGGTGATACCCAGCGTGTCGATCAGCTCCTGCTTGAAACGGATAACGTACAGAGGTTTTCCTTCGGCTGTGCTGCTGCTCAGTTCGGTGATCGGCAGGCCGGACAGCTTGTCCATGACACGTTTGACTCCTTCCTTGCCGTTGGCGATGTCTTCGTAGAAAACCTTGATCTGGAAATTCTGGCCTTCCAGGGACAGGTATTGGGAGAGGGTGTTCTTCTCCAGGTAGATGGTAAAATTGTCCAGTTCCTCCCCGGAGAGGATGCTTCTCACTTTTTCCATCGTTTTGGCCCGGATGGAACCGTTTTTACATTCGATGACGAAATGGAGGCTGTTGACGGAGAAATCCTCGCTGCGGGCTGCGAAGTCTGACACTGCGCCAATCTCCGAGAACACGAAAGTGACACCGGGGAGCGCCTTGAACTGTTCTTCCAGCATCCCGCCGACCCGGTTGGTTTCCTCGAAACCGTATATCGGCTTGGTGGCGGCCTTGATTTCGAATTTTCGGCTGTCGGGACTGGGCAGGAGCTCCTTGTCGATGAAAATCACGGAAAGGATAATGAGTGAAAGGATGGCCAGACCGAGATACAACGCCTGGCGTTTGCGTTCCAGAAGACGGAGCAGGATTCTGTGATAGAAGGCATCGAATTTTTCATAGAGCCGGTTGAACAGGGGAAACAGGACTTTCATGAGACGCATGAACAGGCTGCCGATCAGTTTCAGCAGCATGAACGGGCCCACGATGACCACCAGGAAGAAATAACTCAGAATTTGGCCTGCGATTCGCAGGATCAGGGTCAGGACATAATTGAGACCTTTGAGCGGGGTCAGCGCAACCCTGACGGCTTTGTTCTTCGGCCGCCAGTTGATATCGGACAGACTGTCTTTGAAACGGTGCTGAAAACTGTGGTGAAAGGCCGAAAGCGCAGGCAGGAGGGTGATGGAAACCAGCAGGGAGGAGAACAGGGAGAAACTGACGGTCAGCGCCTGATCCCGGAAGAGTTTTCCGGTGATGCCGTACAGGTAGATCACCGGTATGAAGATGGCTACAGTGGTCAGGGTGGATGCGGAAATGGCGGCGCTGACTTCCCGGGTTCCCTTGATTACCGCATCGGCCAGATTCGTTTTTTCCCGGTGTCGGAATATGGCTTCCAGCACGATGATCGAGTTGTCCACGAACATGCCGACCCCGAGCACCAGACCCCCCAAAGACATGATGTTGAGCTGGATGTCGAAGAGAAACATCAGCACGAATGTGGAGATGATGGCGATGGGAATGACGGTGGAGACGTAGAGGGGGTCGCGGTAGTTCTGCAGAAACATCAGCAGAATGAAGAAGGCCAGAATGCCTCCCAGAACGAGTGAGCTCTTCAGGGAGTTGATGGAGGATATGATCAGGTCGGCTTCCCGGCTGATGGTGAAAAAGGAGATGTCCTTGAACTGGCTGCTCAACTCTTCGAAGGCCTTTTCCGCATTCCGGGTGGCTTCCACCGTGTTGCCCTGAGATTCCCGGTACAGCAGCAGGGCGATGGATTCTTTTCCGTCCAGCCGTATATCGCCCTGTTTCAGTTTCGGTTTGTAGAAAGCGTGGCCGATGTCCCGGATCTGAATGCTTCTGCCGGACAGCTGTTTGACTACGGTCTGTTCGATTTCCTCGGGGGTGCGGACCTCTCCTTCTATTTTGAGGGTGTAGCGTCTTTTGTCTTTCTTTACGGTTCCTCCGCTCTGAAAAACATTGTTGGCTTCGATACCGGAGGCGACTTCCGCCAGGGTGAGGCCGAGATTCTTCAATCGTTCCGGGTCGATTTCCACCGAAACTTCCAGATCGTTACCGCCGCGGATTTCCACCCGGGAAATGCCTTCGA
>CAYMND010000427.1:0-2848 GCA_964391685.1 uncultured Clostridia bacterium
GACAACTGGCTCCACCTGGATACTCTTACCATGGCATCGGGGATCTCGATGTGGGGAAGGCGGGCTTCGGAGCCGAGAACTTCACCGAGCGGTTCATGTTGACGGATGTATTTCGCAAACTGACGGAACGGGGATACCTGAGCCTGCGCTACCCCCGTGACAATATGCTGGGGGTTCGCTACGAGCCGTGGCACATCAAGATCGTCGACTGGACATGAACCCGGCGGTCTCGGACCGTAGCATCCCTTTTCCTATTCCAGAATGAAGGCTTGGATCTGCTCCGGAAGACTGCGGTTGAGCTGTCGGTACTCCTCTCGGTTGGCCATGGTTCCCAGAAACAGGTCGAATTGAACCGTGTTGTCATCGAAGGCGCCGCCTGTGTCGACCAAAATGAGCAAACGGCATTCCCGCTGACCGACCAGCAGGACCACCGCGCCCAGGCCGAAATGCCTGAGATCTCCGGCCAGGGCGGCCATGCCGTGAATGGGCAGCTGCCAGTCGGACCAGAGCCCGTACCCCAGGGGCCGGGGAACCTTCCGGAAGAACCAGTATCGGTTCTGGGCCTGCGGTTTTCGGCCGGAAAGCCAGGGTCTGCCGTTGCTGCGGCTGACGTTGAAAAAGGGACTGTCCCCCGAGGGGAAGAGAACACGGACACTGCCTTGGATCTGGGCTTCTTCCAGGTCCCTGCGCCTCAGCCAGGCCAGCGGGCGGCTCTGCTTCCCCAGCGCCCCGTCCAGGATCTCCTGCCGGGTATGTCGGAAGCGGAGAAGTGTCCCTCTTTTTTTCTCGGCCCAGGCTTCGCTGAGCCCTTTCTCGTCTGCTGGGATTTCCAGCAAGGGTGTGTTGTAGGTTCGGTCGGGGCGTTCTCGACCCGGGACCGTGAAGGCTGCGTACCGGGTCAGGCGGATCTGTCCGGACGGGTTGACCGGTTTGAATCGAAAGAGTTCCCCAAGACGGGAGCGGGAAATGGAACCCGAATCGGGGTGGGAGGCGAGCAGCCGGTTCAGTTCCTTGAGCGCGATCTGTCGGTGTTTGGCGTGTTCACCCTGGCAAAGGGGGTCCTGGAGGCCATGTTCCAGATAATAGTCCAGGACGGCTTCAATCTGCAGCGGAAGTGAAGGATGGATCATGACGGGGGGTTCCGATGCCCACACGTTTGGCCGCATCGTCAGGGTCATCAGCAGAAGAGCAGTACATCCGGCGGTTCCGGTGATTCGATGAACAGGAAACGACAACCGGTAAGAAAGCTTCGGATTGAAGAAGCAGTTGATCGGCTTGGGCATCGGACAGCAAAGGGGGCTTTGAAGCCCCCTTTATCTTTTCCGCTCAGTTTTCGTTGAGCAGATCGGCGATGGTGGCTTTCAGCTGTTCGCCGCGCAGGTCAAAATGACGAAGCGTCCCTTTCCGGTCCACCAGCCAGGTGGAGGGAATGGAGTTGACTCCGTAGAGAGCGGCGGTTTCGTCCTTCCAATCGTTTCCGGAATAGCAGATCCGCCAGGTGATTCCCTGCTCCCCGATATACTTGTCCAGGGCGGCACGATCTTTATCCAGACTGATACCGACGATTTCGAACCCCTTTTCCTTGTATTCGCTGTAATACGATTTGAGGTTGGGAATCTCTTCACGGCACGGAGGACACCAGGTGGCCCAGAAGTCGATCAGTACCACTTTGCCTTTCAGAAGATCCAGCGAGACGTCCTGTTCCTGGATGTCTTTGAGGGTGAAGGCTTTGGCCGTAGCTCCCAGGCCGATATTCTGGTCGATTTTTTCCATCAGGGACTTGAATCCTTCTGTGTCGAACAACGGCTTGAGGTCCTCTTGTTCCAACAGTGCGGATTTGGTGATCAGGCCGCGCTCGACGGCTGTTCCCAGCGCCTGAAGCGCTTCATCGGGCTGGTTCAGTTTCATGTAGTCGTTGGCGATGGTCAGGAAGGTCCAGGGACTTTTCTTTTCATTTTCGGAGTCCATGGTCTGCAGGTCGGCCACGGCTTCCTCGATGCGGTTGAGACCGAGCAGGATATCGTGACGAAGGGGAAGCAGATGCTTGCGTTCGCCTTTTTTTAACGTGAGGGCTTCGTCCACGATGACCAGGGCCTCTTCTTCCTTGCCGGCCTGGTGAAGAGTCTGGGCCTTGATGCCGTAGAACTCGTCGATGCCGAACTGGGTGATGGCCTCGTCGATGGCGGTCAGGGCCTGGTCGAATTCCTTGTTTCTGGCAAGTTCCTTGATCTTGCTCAGGGCTTCCATAAAAGCCGGGTCGGGCTGCTGAGGAACGGTTTTTGCCGTCTCATTTTTCGGTAGTTCGGGGTTTTCGGCCTTGCCGCAGGCCAGGGTCAATACCATCAGGGCGCAAAGTAATAAGGCGATTTTTTTCATGATCACTTCCTTGGATGAATTTGTTTCAAGATCAATTTATAAAACCCGGCGCATGTAGTTGTCAAGATCTGTAAGCCCCTTTCCCTGCCATTGTCGGGCTTCCTGAAGCATAGTCTCAATTCCCCTGGATGAGGGAGAGAATGTGCTTGTACGCTTCCGACATGAAACGCCTCATTTCCAGGTCGGAAGAATATTCTCCGGTCAGAAAGATGATGGCCGCTGTGTTGTAGTCGGGGGAGAAGAGCACTTCACTGAACCCCCCGGGCTGACTGCTGCAAAGATGGTAGAACTGTACGGCGTCGACATCGCTGACGTTCCAGAGCAATGCCTGACCGATGGGTTTGAAGAGGCAATCCTGTCCGTCTGTCGGTAGATTCTGAATCTTCAACATGGTGTTTACCGTGTTTTCGGATAGAACGCGCCGGCCGGCGAAAGTCCCCCCGTGGGCAAGCATCATCAGGAAATTGAGGTA
>CAYMND010000428.1:0-2841 GCA_964391685.1 uncultured Clostridia bacterium
CCTCTTTTATAAAAACAACCGGACTTATCCCGCCGGCCTTGACACCCAGGTGGAAGAGAATCTCAAAAAACTCGAAAAAACTACCGGGAAACGTTTCGGTGATCCCGGCGATCCGCTGCTGGTTTCAGTCAGATCAGGCGCACCGATCTCCATGCCGGGTATGATGGAGACCATTCTCAATCTCGGTCTCACCGACGAATCCGTGCAAGGACTTGCCAGAAAGACCGGTAATCTCCGTTTCGCTTTGGACGGCTATCGACGTTTCATCATGATGTACGGTTCCACAGCCATGGGTATTGAGCGGGAGATATTCGACCTGGCCTTCGACAAAATCAAAGAGGAAAAGACCCGCAAGAGACTCAAACTCTCCGGAGGAACGAAAATCAACGACACCCTGGTCAACGAAGAGGAGCTCCAGTCTCTGGTGGACGATTTCAAGACGATCTACCGCAAGCATATCGGAAAGGATTTCCCTCAGGACCCCAAGGAACAGCTCTGGGGAGCCATCAACGCGGTGTTCGGTTCCTGGATGGCCGAAAAAGCAGTGACCTATCGCCGGGTGGAAAACCTCAAGGGTATTATCGGAACTGCCGTCAACGTTCAGCAGATGGTATTCGGCAACAAGGGTGAAAACAGCGGTACCGGCGTTTGTTTCACCCGGGACCCCAACAGCGGTGAAAACATTTTTTACGGAGACTACCTGGTCAACGCTCAGGGTGAAGACGTTGTTGCCGGCATTCGTACCCCCTTGAAACTGTCCGAGTTCGAAAGAATTGATCCCAAGTCCTACACCCAGCTGGTGGAAGTTCGCGCCAAGCTCGAACAGCACTTCAAAGACATGCAGGATCTGGAATTCACCGTCGAGGAAGGCCGGCTCTACATGCTCCAGTGCCGCACCGGGAAACGGTTGCCCTACGCCGCCTTCCATATGGCCGTTGACATGGTCAACGAGAATCTGATCAGCAAGGAAGAAGCAATCATGCGTATCAAGGGGAAAGACATCGAGGGAATCTTCTATCCGGTGATCGACCCGTCACAGAGAGATCAGATGAAGAGGAGTTACCTGGTATCCGGCATCGATGCCGTTCCCGGCGCCGCTTCCGGTAAAGTGGTTTTCAACGCCAAGGAAGCCGAGGAATGGGCGGCCCGGGGCGAAAAAGTCATCCTGGTCCGCAAGGAAACCAGCCCAGAGGATGTCGGCGGCATGCACGCCGCTCAGGGCATTCTTACAGCAACGGGCGGCAAGACCTCCCATGCGGCCGTTGTCGCCCGGGGCTGGGGAAAATGCTGCATCGTCGGTTGCGAGAAACTTCACATCGACTACAGCAAGGAACAGTTCAGCGCCGGAGACCGGACCATCAGGAAAGGGGATGAAATCACCCTCAACGGCTCCACCGGTGAGGTGTTCGGTGAAGCCCTCAAGCTCATCAGCCCCGAACTTCCAAAAGCCTTCAAGACTTTGATGTCCTGGACCGACGAAATCCGGAAAATCAAGATCCGCACCAACGCCGACACACCCTACGATTCCCGCAAGGCCGTAGAATTAGGGGCTCAGGGGATCGGACTCTGCCGGACTGAGCACATGTTTTTCGATACCGAGGAACGCCGCCTGGCGATCCAGGAGATGATCGTGGCCGACACCATCGAACATCGGGTGACCGCCCTCTCCAAACTACTTCCCTACCAGCGGGAAGACTTCAAGGGGATTTTCCAAGCGATGGACGGTTACCCCGTCACCATCCGCCTCATCGATCCTCCGCTGCATGAATTTGTTCCCCATACACCGGAAAAACAGGAACAGCTGGCCCAGAAGATCGGTGTTCCGGCAGACAAGATCGCCAAACGCGTCAATCAGCTTCACGAATCAAATCCCATGCTCGGTCACCGTGGCTGCCGTCTGGCCATCACCTATCCCGAGATCCTCGACATGCAGGTTACCGCCATCATCGAAGCAGCCTGTGAATGCAGCAAGAAAGGTGTCCGGGTCTTTCCGGAAATCATGATCCCGCTGGTCATCGACCGCCAGGAACTCAAGATTCTGGAAACCCGTACCCGCATGTTGGCGGATTCGATTGTCGCCAAATCCGGAGTCAAACAGAATTACCTCGTCGGTACCATGATCGAAGTCCCCAGGGCCGCCCTGCTGGCCGACCGCATTGCCGAAGTGGCCGAATTCTTCTCATTCGGCACCAACGACCTGACCCAGATGACCATGGGCATCTCCCGAGATGACGCCGGAAAATTCCTTCCCGACTACGTGGACGAAAAGAAAACCGGTATCTTCACCGACGACCCCTTCCAGTCACTGGATCAGGATGGTGTCGGCCTGCTGGTCAAAATGGCCATAGAAAAAGGACGAAAAACCCGGAACAACCTGAAAATCGGTATTTGCGGGGAGCACGGCGGAGAGCCCAAATCGGTGGAGTTCTGCTGCCGGGTAGGCATGGACTACGTCTCCTGCTCACCCTTCCGCGTCCCCATCGCCAGACTGGCCGCCGCTCAGGCCGCCATCAAGGCGCAGTAACGCATGCATCACCTGCTCGAACGCCTCTTTCGGCTTCGCGAGCACAACACCACCCCCCGGAAAGAAATTTCCGGGGGAGTGGTCACCTTCCTGACCATGTCCTACATCATCTTCGTCCAACCTGCCATCCTGAGCCAGGCAGGCATGGACTTCAAGGCGGTGATGGCTGCGACATGCATCTCTTCCGGCATCGCCTCGATCCTGATGGGACTCTTGGCCAACTTTCCCGTCGCACTCGCTCCGGGCATGGGGGAAAACTTCTTTTTCGCCTTCACCGTGGTCCTGATGCTGGGGGCCACCTGGCAGCAGGCACTGGG